>NZ_JBISWK010000177.1:0-15909 GCF_044462205.1 Kocuria rhizosphaericola
GTCCTGCCCGGTCCCGCGGGCGGGGCCGGGCAGGACCCTGCTGCAGACGGCTCAGCGGGAGACGGCGCCGGCGAGGAGGTCGTCGATCTGGCCCATGGCCTGGCGCATGCCCTCCTCCATGCCCATCGCCGACATCTGCGCGAGCTGCTCCGCGCTCTCGAAGGTCGACACCGTGGTCATCCGTGTCCGGCCGTCGACGGCTTCGAACGTCACCACGCCGTGGGTGGCCCCCAGGGCCGGATCGGGCTCCCCGTCCGCGTCCGCGAAGCCGTCGTCGAACTCCAGCCGGTGCGGCGGGTCCACGGCGGTGACCGTCCACCAGCCCCGGGCCTTCTCCCCGTCCGGTCCGGTCATGTAGTAGCGGCACCGCCCGCCCTCGGCGAGCTCGTGCTCCTCGAAGGTGGCGGGCCACCCCGGCGGACCCCACCAGCGCTCGAGCTGGCGCGGGTCCGCCCAGACCTGCCAGACCCGCTCGACGTCCGCGGCGAACTCCGCGACGAACGTCAGGGTCAGCGCCTCCGTGTCCTTGTGCACGTCGATGACCGGCATGTCCTGCTCCCTTCCTACTGCGCCCCCCGGTCCCCGGGGGGCACCTCCTCGGCGAGGAGGTGCTCGATGGCGCGGGCGCGCCCGCGCCAGATCTGCTCGTAGTCCTCCAGCAGCCCGGCCGCCCGGCGCAGCGTGGCCACGTTGGCGTGCACCACCTGCTCCCGCCCGCGCCGCTGCTTGGTGACCAGCGAGGCCCGTTCGAGCACCGCGACGTGCTTCTGCACTGCCGCGAAGCTCATCCGGTAGTGCCCCGCCAGCGCGGACACCGACTGCTCCTGCCGGAGCACCCGCGTCACGATGTCCCGTCGCGTGGTGTCCGCGAGGGCCTGGAAGATGCGATCGACCTCGTCGTCCGCCAGCTCATTTCGTACAACCATTTGGTTGTATATTAGGGCGTTCCGCCGCCCGGGACAAGGGGTCGTGCCCAGGGATCCGCGGCACCTCCGGGGCGGTGCCGGGAGCCGCTCAGTAGAGCCCGGCCGGCCCGGTCAGGTGGCGGTGCAGGCCGTGGGCCACGATCGTGTTGCCCAGCGCGTTGAGGTGCCGGCGGTCGCCGGCGACGACCGAGCGCGGGGGCAGTCCCAGGGCCAGCCACCGGCGGTCGGCGGCCGAGACGCCGATCCGGCAGGGCCTCAGGCTCGGCAGGGACCACAGCCCGGGATCCCGCAGATCGGCCATCGTGTCGTAGAACCGGCCGCCGTACTCCTCGTGCAGGACCGCGTTCACGCCGCGCACCTGCGCCCACCCCGCCGTGCCGGGCCGGTCGGCCACGGTGTGCCACTGGCCCATCACCACGGACGTGTCCGGCTCGACCCGCCACGCCGCACGGGTGTCGGAGACGACCCGGTCCTGGTCCTCGATGTTGTTCTTGCCCGTCCACAGCAGGTGGACGTGGCCCCGGTGCCGCTCCTCGAGCGCGGTGCGCCACCGCGCGGCCGACGCGGGCGCCACCTCGACATCCGTCCCGGGCACCGCGCGGCGCAGCACCACGGTGCCCCCGTCCCGCGCCACGGCCCGGATGGTGCACGGGACCCCGGAGACCGTGCCGGGGACGGCCAGGTTCGCGCTCGGCACCCGGCCGTCCACGGTGGGCACCACCAGCTCCCCGTGGGCCGGGATCCGCCCGACCCCGTAGCCGGAGCCCAGCCGCGGCAGGTACGGGTGGTCGCGGCTGCGCATCGCCAGGGTTTGCCACGACCTGTCGCCGCTGACCGCGCGCGAGGTCCCCGGCGCCTCCAGCAGCTGCGCCAGCAGCTCCTCGATGCGCACCGCGGGGAAGCCCCGTGGGCGGTCCTGGTGGAGCGCGCTGGCCGCCGACGAGGAGCCCCACAGCACGAACGGGCGCCGGCCGGCGGACGGCTCCGGCAGCGTGCCGCCGAGGGCCCCCGCCGCGGCGAGCACCAGGCCGGAGAGGACGAAGGAGCGGCGCGAGACGACCATGTTCTCAAAGGTAAACAGAGCCGGACGGGGCGGTCCCGATGTGACGGTTGATGATTCCCCCCACTTCGGGGGACGCCGCGTCCCCGCCGGGCGCGGGGCTCAGAACCCGGGGGCGTACTCCCCCGGCCGCACGGCGTCGGCCACGATCACGGTGACGTTGTCCCGTCCGCCGGTGCGCAGCGCTGCCTGCAGCAGCACGTCGGCCGCCTCCTTGGGGTGCGGTACCGAGGCGAGCACCCGGGCCATGTGGGCGGGGCTCAGCTCGTTGGTCAGCCCGTCCGAGCACAGCATCAGCCGGTCCCCGTGCCGGGCCGGGAGCACCCACACGTCCGGCTCCCAGACCTGGCCGGTGCCCAGGGCGCGGGTGATCACGTTGCGGCGCGGGTGCACGAGCGCCTGCGCCGAGGTGAGCTGCCCGATCGACACGAGGTACTGCACCTCGGAGTGGTCCACGGTCAGCTGCTCGAGCGTCGGCCCCCCGTCGCCCGGGTCGACCCCGGGCGCGGCCAGCCGGTAGGTCCGGGAGTCGCCCGTGTTGAACACGATCCACAGCATGCGCCCGTCGATCCGGTGCAGCCACACGCCCGTGACGGTGGTGCCGGCCCGGCCCTCGACGGCCTGCTGGATGTGCTGGTCCGCCTGCCACAGCACCGAGCGGACGCGGCGGACGGCCTCGATCGCGTCGTCGGGGATCTCCGGGTCCAGGCGCAGCTCGCGCTCCACGGTGGCGCGGAACCGGGCGATGTCCCGGGGCGGCTCCGGCTCGAGGACCTCGAAGGACCGGAAGTCCTCGAGCTGGAACAGGGGGGACGCCCCGAGTGTGCGCACGCACAGGGCGCTCGCCACCTCGCCGGCCTCGTGCCCGCCCATGCCGTCCGCCACGGCGCACATCGTGGCGGTGACCACCAGGGCGTCCTCGTTGGACTCCCGGCGCAGGCCCCGGTCCGTGGACGCGCCCGCGCGGATGACGAGGGGTGCGCTCATTCGAAGTCGACCTCCAGCCCGGGACCGGCACCCTGGGAGAGCGCGACGGGCTGGACGTCGCCGAAGCCCCGCACGTTGCGGGTGGGCTGCGGCAGGAGGATGAAGCGGTCGTCGCCGGAGAGCACCGCGGCGGTCGAGGCGTCCACGAGCACGGAGCCCGGGTCGGTCAGCGCCACGAGCCGGGAGGCGAGGTTCACCGTGGGACCGTAGATGTCCCCGAGGCGCGGCAGCACACGCCCCCACACGAACGCCACGCGGGCCTGCGGGAGGTCGGGGTCGTCGCGGATGGCGCGGGACAGGGCCAGGGAGATCTGGGCCCCGCCCTCGGGGGTCTCGGCGAGGAACATGACCTCGTCCCCGATGGTCTTGATGAGCCGGCCGCCGCCCACGGCGATCACCTCGGCGCAGCGGTTCTCGAAGCGCTGCACGAGGTTCGCCAGGGTCCGTTCGTTCATCTGCCGGGACAGCGAGGTGTAGGAGACCAGGTCGGCGAAGCCCACCCCGCGCGCGAGCGGGAGGATGGAGGACGCTCCGTCGTCGGCCGTGGGGCCGGTGGCGGTCGAGCCGTCCGGGCGCTCCACGCGCATCGCCAGCCGCTGCACGGCGGCGTTCATCTGCCGCCGCCACGAGTAGACCAGGAGGTTCTCGATCGCGTCGATGAGGTCCGGCAGCAGGTGCAGCAGCTGCCGGCGCGCGGCGGCGTCGGTCATGCCCCGGTGGACGACCATGTCCTCGACGAGCGCCTCGACCTGCCACACCACCATGCGGTCGGTCATCTGCCCGATCGAGCGCACCAGGGACAGCGCGGCCTCCTCGGTGACCTTCTCCTCGAGCACCATCGTGGACAGCACCCGGAGGGCCTCGGAGTCCTGCTCGGTGAACCAGAGGTCGTCGTCGGTCAGGTTCGGGAAGCCCAGGGCCCGCCACACCTTCCGCGCGGACAGCAGGGACAGCCCGCCCCGGCGCGCGGCCTCCCGGCGGCGCAGATCGCGCTCGGAGCCCAGGAGGGTCTGCTCGAGGGCCTGCACGGCGGCCTTGGACTCGTCCGAGCGGTAGAGGTTGGCCTGGACGGGGTTGTGCAGGTTCAGGTTCAGCTGCGCCGTCTGGGGGCCGAGCACCGGCTCGCCCTGGTTCTCCGAGTCCTCACTCGCCACACGTCACTCCTCTTCGTGGTGGACGGCCCGCCGGCTCCACGGTCGGCGCGGGGCGACGGACGGGCCCCGGCGTGGTGCCACGACCGCGTCGCGGTCCACTCTAGTGGGAGGGAGCCCAGGCGCACCCCCGCCGGAGCCGGGATCCCCGGTCCGGCCGGTGCCGCCGCCCGCGGCCCACTGGTCCTCGGCGGCCCGGCGGATCAGCCCGGCCAGGCGGTTCGCCTCCGGGGCGTGCTCGAGGCGCAGCCCGCCGAGGGGCCCGAAGTCGGCCACGACGCGCCCGTCGCGCCGGCCGAGGGCGGGGCTGCTCCGGCGCTCCACGTCGACCCGGCGCAGCTGGTGCAGGGGCAGCGACACGGTCTTGCGGGGACCGCCGGGGCGCAGCAGCACGAGGTGGCGGGTGGTGAGCACGTAGCGGGTGCGCCACCAGCGCGAGAGCGGGCGCAGGCAGCTGCGGAGCACCACCCAGCCGGCGACGACGAGCAGGGTGAGCTCCACCCCGGCGTGCACCGTGGTCCACGGCTCCGCCACGGGGCGCCAGCGCAGCTCGAGGGCCCGCTGGGCGGTCGAGAGCGCGAACACGGTGAGCAGCAGCACCAGGAAGGGCCGGGTCAGCCGCGCGCCGTGCGCCCGCGTGGACACGAGCACGCGCTCCCCCGGCTGCAGGGCAGGACGGGCGGGCACGGTCAGGCCGTCCCGGGGGCGTCCGTGGCGGGGCGCAGGTGCACCACGTCGCCGGCCGTCACCTCGCGCCGGGCGCCGCCGGCCTCGCGCACGAGCAGCCCCCCGTGCTCGCCCAGGCCCGTCGCGGTGCCCGTGACGGGGGCGGCCCCGCCGGGGAGCTCGGCGCGCACCGTGCGGCCGAGGGTCTCCATCCGCTCGGAGATCCGGGCGCGCAGCGGGCCCCCGGGCCGCACGGCGGCGGCCGGGTCCGCGCAGAACTGCCGGTAGAGGGGGACGAACGCGCACAGCACGGCCCGCAGGACGGCGGCGCGCTCGACCTCGCGCCCGGTGGCGCGCCGGACGGACGTGGCCGTGGCCACGGGCAGCTCCTCCTGGCCGACGTTGATCCCCGTGCCGAGCACCACCGCCGGCGGGCGCTGCTCGTCCAGGACGAGGCCCGCGAGCAGACCGGCGACCTTGCGCCCGTCCACCAGGACGTCGTTGGGCCACTTGATCCGCGCGCCCGCCGCCGCGAGCCCGTCCAGGGCGTCGACCACGGCCGAGGCCATCAACAGGGTCAGCCACGGGAAGTGCTGGGTGGGCAGCGGCCGGCCGCGGTCGTCGGCCGGGCGCAGCAGGACGCTGAAGGTCAGCGCGGTGCCGGGCTCGGTGGTCCACACCCGGTCCAGCCGGCCGCGCCCCGCGCTCTGGTGCCCGGTGACCACGAGGGACAGGTCGGTCCACGGCCGGTCCCGGCGGGGGCCGCGCGCCTGCCGGGTGACGGCGGCCGTCAGGTGCTCGTTCGTGGAGCCGACCTCGTCGAGGACGTCCATCCGCCCCAGGCCGAGGTCCGCCAGGGCTGCCAGGACGGCGGGGGCGCGCAGGTCGGCGGCGCGGGGGTCGGGCACGGTTCTCCTCGGGTCGGTCGTCTCGGTTCCCGGGCGGACGGTGCTGACCGGCCGGGCCCCGTCCGCGTAGTGTTCGGACCACATCCACAGTAGTGGCCCGGTTCCCCGGGAACCGGCTGGACCGTCCTGTCCCGCCGGCGGGGCCGCGGCACGACCCGAAGGAGCCATCGTGAGCGCAGCCGAGAACCCCACGACGTTCGCCGTCACCTACGTCTACGGAGGGCCCGCCGACGTCCTGGCCGCCCGCCGCCCCGAGCACCGGGAGTACCTCGGCGGGCTCGTGGAGCAGGGGCACCTGCTCGCGTCCGGGCCGTTCGGGGACGACGGCGCGCCGGGCGCGCTGCTGGTCTTCGCCGCCGAGGACGCCGCGGCGGTCGAGCGGCTCACCGACGAGGACCCGCTGGTGCGCCACGGCGTGGTCACCGAGCGGACCGTCCGCCCCTGGAAGGTGGTCCTCGGCCGCGTCGGCTGAGCACCGACCGGGCGTCCCCCGGCCCCGGACACGGAATTTGTAGGACTTCTACAACGGAGGCCCCCGCGGCCGCGGACTAGAGTGAGCAGGTCCCCAGACCACCCCGGACCGGACCGCTCGGCCCGCCGGGCCGGCCGCGTACCAGACCACGAGGTGCTTGTGACCCACGACCTGACGACCACCGCCGGCAAGATCGCCGACTTCCACGACCGCAGGGCCCGCTCCGAGGCCCCCGCCGGGCAGGCGGCGATCGAGAAGCAGCACGGCCGAGGGAAGAACACCGCCCGCGAGCGCGTGGAGATGCTCCTGGACGAGGACTCCTTCGTGGAGTTCGACGCCCTCGCGACCCACCGCTCGACCGCCTTCGGGATGGCGGCGAAGAAACTGCCCGGCGACGGCGTGGTCAGCGGCTACGGCACGGTGGACGGGCGCCTGGTGGCGGTCTACTCCCAGGACTTCGCGGTGTTCGGCGGGTCGCTGTCCCAGGTCAACGGGGAGAAGATCGTCAAGGTCCAGAAGTTCGCGCTGCGCAACGGCTGCCCGGTCGTCGGGATCAACGACGGCGGCGGCGCGCGGATCCAGGAGGGCGTGGCCTCCCTGGCCATGTTCGCGGACATCTTCAACATGAACGTCCGCTCCTCCGGGGTGGTCCCGCAGATCTCGCTGATCATGGGCCCGTGCGCGGGCGGGGCGGCCTACTCCCCGGCCCTGACCGACTACATCGTGATGGTCGACAAGACCTCGCACATGTTCATCACCGGCCCGGACGTCATCAAGACGGTCACGGGCGAGTCGGTGGACATGGAGACCCTGGGCGGGGCGCGCCAGCACAACGCGACCACGGGCACGGCCACGTACCTCGCCGACGACGAGCAGGACGCGTTCGACTTCGTGCACGAGCTCCTCGAGTTCCTCCCGGCCAACAACCTGCAGGAGGCGCCCCTGCTGGACCACGACCAGGAGGACGAGGTCACGGACGCGGACCTCGCCCTGGACACGCTGGTCCCGGACTCCGCCAACCAGCCGTACGACATGCGCGCGGTGGTCGAGGCGATCGTCGACGACGGGCACTTCCTGGAGATGCAGGCCCTCTACGCCCCCAACGTGATGATCGGCTACGCCCGCGTCGAGGGGCACACCGTGGGCATCGTGGCGAACCAGCCCATGCAGTTCGCCGGCACGCTGGACATCGCGGCGTCCGAGAAGGCCGCCCGGTTCGTGCGCCACTGCGACGCGTTCAACGTCCCGATCCTGACCCTCGTGGACGTGCCGGGGTTCCTGCCCGGCACCGACCAGGAGTTCAACGGCATCATCCGGCGCGGCGCCAAGCTGCTCTACGCCTACGCCGAGGCGACCGTCCCGCTGGTCACCCTCATCACCCGCAAGGCCTACGGCGGGGCCTACATCGTCATGGGCTCGAAGAAGCTCGGCGCGGACATCAACCTGGCCTGGCCCACCGCGCAGATCGGCGTGATGGGCGCCCAGGGCGCCGTGGAGATCCTCTACCGCCGGGACCTCAAGGCCGCGGCGGAGAACGACGAGGACGTCGATGCGCTGCGCGCGGACCTGGTGCGCAAGTACGAGGAGAGCCTCCTGAACCCGTACCAGGCCGCCGAGCTGGGCTACGTGGACGCGGTGATCTCGCCGTCCGAGACCCGGGTCCAGGTGCTCAAGGCCCTGCGGGCCCTGCGCGACAAGCGCGCCTCGACGCCCACCAAGAAGCACGGGAACATCCCGCTGTGACCGCCCGCGAGCCCGTCGAGGGCACCCCGTCCCTGCGCTTCACGGCCGGCAGCCCCACACCGGAGGAGATCGCCGCCGTCACCGCCGTCCTGCTCGCGCGCTCCGGCGGGGGCGACGCCTCCGCGAAGGGCGCCCCGGGGCGGCGGGACCAGTTCCGCCGGATGCGGCTGGGCCTGCGGCTGCGCCCGGGCCGCGGCGCGTGGCGGCGGACCCGGCCGGAGGAGTGAGCCGGACGCGGTGAGCCCGGCCGGGTGAACCCGACGCAGTGAGACCGGCCGGGTCCGCCCCGAGCCGGTCCCGGCGGTGACCGCTCAGGGCTCCCGGGGGATCCGCCGCGAGACACCGAGCGCCACCGCGACGCCCGCGAGGGCGAGCGCCCCGGTCACCGCCCACGTCAGGTCCCAGGTGCCCGTCGCCTGCGCGACCGACGCGACCGCGGGCGGGCCGGCGAACTGGCCCAGGGCGTTGAACTGCTGGCCCAGCCCCAGCGTGGTGGCCACCGTGGTGGGCGTGGGGGCGACCCGCATGAGGCTCGCGATCGCCGTGGTCGGCACCACTCCCCCCACCGCGGAGAAGACCAGGACCGCGCCGTAGCGGACGCCGAAGCGCGCCCCCTCGTCCAGCAGGGGGGCGAGCCCGAACGCGACCACGGCGGCCAGCCCCAGCACGGCGAAGCCGGTGCACCACAGCACCACGGGGCGCACCCCGCGCTGCAGGGCCCGGCCGGCGCCCAGGTTGCCCACCACGTTGACGCCCGCGGCGAGCGCGCTGAGCCCCGCCGCGGCGCCCACCTCGATCCCGGCCTCGGCGTATATCGAGGGCAGGAACTGCACCACGCCGTTCCACTGGGCGGTGTAGAGCCCGAAGACCAGGGCCACGAGCCACGGCCCGGGCGCGCGCAGGGTCAGCCCGAGGCGCTGCCGCACCCCGTGCACCACCACGTGGGCCGGGTCCGGCGGGAGCACGGCGAGCACCAGCACGCCCAGGAGCGCGGAGCCGGCCGCGGCGACCGCCCACCAGGTGCGCCAGCCGAGGGCCTCGCTCAGCACGCCCCCGAGCAGCAGGGACAGCGCCGCGGCGACCGGGATGTGGCAGCCCCACAGCCCCACCAGGAGGGACACCCGGGCCGGGGCCACGGTGCGCCGGATCAGGGCCGGGGCGCAGATCGCCACGAGCATGAACCCCACGCCCTCCAGCACCCGGGAGCCCAGCAGCGGGCCGTACCCGGTGGAGAGCAGACCCGTCGCGGAGCCCGCCGTGAGCAGGCCCAGCCCGAGCACCAGCCCCCGGCGCAGCCCGATGCGGTCCCCGAACAGGCCGACCACCACGCCGAGCAGCATCCCCGCCACCTGCACGGTGGAGAGCAGGAACCCGCCCTGCACCAGGCTCAGGCCGAGCTCGGCGGAGAGCACGGGCAGCGCCGGGGAGAGCTTCCAGACGTGCAGGGCGCCCACCACGCCGGCGACGACCACGAGCAGGGCGGGCCCGGTCCCCGCGGCGCCCGACGGCCCGTCCGGGACGGTGGCGGGAGGCGCGGAGCTCGCGCGCGGCACAGGGGCGGACATGCTCCGCAGTCTAGGGAGCGCCCGGCGCTAGTGTGACGTGCATGACCGATGAACGGCCCGATCCCTCGTCCACCGCCGGCCCCGGGCCGGCGCCCCTCGGCGCCGGGCGGCGCGAGCCCACGGCCGTGGACGCCGTGGCCGAGCGCTGGTTCGCGCGCACCATGGAGCTGGACCCGGCCCAGGCCACCGTGCACGGCTTCCCCGGGCACGAGCACGAGTACCGGGACTTCGGACCCGAGGGCCTGGAGGCCCGGGCCGACGCCGCCCGCCGCACGCTGGCCGAGCTCGAGCGTGCGGCCCCGGCCGACGACGTCGACCGGATCACCGGCCACGCCCTGCGCGAGCGGCTCGGCCTGGAACTGCTCCTGCACGAGGAGGGGCTGCGGGGCTGGGAGGTCAACAACATCTCCTCCCCGGTGCAGGAGATCCGGGAGGTCTTCGACGACCTGCCGCGGCGCACCGCCGAGGACTGGGCGCACATCGCCGGGCGGCTGCGCGCCGTGCCCGCCGCCGTGGACTCCTACGTCCTGGGCCTGCGGCACGCCCGCTCCCTCGGCCGCTCGGCCTCCGCCGCCCAGCTGCACAACGCGGCCCGGCAGTGCACCGGCTACGCGGCCCGGAACGGCTTCTTCGCCCGGCTGGCGCGCGGCCCCCGCGTCCCGGAGGCCCTGCGGCAGGAGGTCGCGGAGGCGGCCGAGGCGGCGCGGCGCGCCTACCAGGAGCTCGCCGCGGTGCTGGGGAAGGAGCTCGCCGCGGACGCGCCCCGCACGGACGCGGTGGGCCCCGACGTGTACACCCTGCGCCTGCAGGAGTTCCTGGGCGCCGTCCTGGACCCGGCCACGGTCTACGCCTGGGGGGTGGAGCTGCTGCGCACGATCGTGGCGGAGCAGGAGCAGCTCGCCCACCGGATCGTCCCCGGAGCCACGGTCGCCCAGGCCATGGCGGCCCTGGACGCCGACCCGGCCCGACAGCTGCACGGCACCGACGCGCTGCAGGCGTGGATGCAGGACCTCTCCGACGCCGCCGTGGACGCCCTCGCGGACACGCACTTCGAGCTGACCGGGCCCATGCGCCGGCTCGAGTGCCGCATCGCCCCGACCCACGACGGCGGGATCTGGTACTCGATGCCGAGCGCCGACTTCTCCCGCCCCGGGCGGATGTGGTGGTCCGTGCCCGAGGGCACGGCGACCTTCACCACGTGGGAGGAGACCACGACCGTCTACCACGAGGGCGTCCCCGGTCACCACCTGCAGTTCTCCACCGCGCTCGCCAACTCGGGGGAGCTCAACCGGTGGCGGCGGATGGGCGTGTGGGTCTCGGGCCACGGGGAGGGCTGGGCGCTGTACGCCGAGCGGCTCATGGACGAGCTGGGCCACTTGCAGGACCCCGGGGACCGGATGGGGATGCTGGACTCCCAGCGGCTGCGGGCGGCACGGGTGGTCTTCGACGTCGGCTTCCACTGCGGCTACCGCATCCCCGCGGAGCTCGGGGACGCCCTCGGCGGGGCCCGGCCCGGCGAGGTCTGGACGCCCGAGGACGGGTGGCGGTTCCTGCGCTCGAACATCGTGATGGCGGACCCCATGCTGCGCTTCGAGTGGATGCGCTACATGGGCTGGCCCGGGCAGGCGCCGTCCTACAAGGTGGGCCAGCAGCTGTGGGAGCAGGCGCGGGAGGACGCCCGCGCCGCGGCCGGCTCGGGATTCCTGCTCAGGGACTTCCACACGCGCGCGCTGCGCCTCGGCTCGGTGGGCCTCGACACCCTCCAGTACGCCCTCGGCCTGTGATCCACGTCATCTGAGCGTCACATTTCGTCACCGTCATTCGGTGATGTATATTTGCGCGCCCTATCGTGAACGCATGATTTCCGCAGAAAGCAATCGACGTCTGCCCCGGTGGATGACCTCCTTCGGCCCGCAGATCGTGCTCGCCCTCCTCCTGGGCGTGGTCCTGGGCACCGTCGCCGACACCCTCGGCGGCGACCCCGACACGGACCCCAACTGGCTGATGACCGCACTGGACACCATCGGCACCAGCTACGTCAGCCTGCTCAAGGCCGCCGTGGTCCCGCTCGTGGTGACCGCGGTGATCTCCTCGATCGCCAACCTGCGGGAGGTCTCCGACGCCGCCCGGCTCGCGTGGAAGACGCTGCTGTGGTTCGGGATCACCGCGCTGATCGCCGTGACGGTCGGGCTCGTGCTCGGGCTCGTCGTCCAGCCCGGTGCGGGCAGCGGCGCCGCCGCGCCCACCGAGGCGTACACCGGGACGCAGGGCTCGTGGCTGGGCTTCCTCACCGGCCTCGTCCCCGCCAACTTCCTGGGCCTGCAGGTTTCCTCCTCGGTGGTGGACCCGGAGACCGTCCAGACCTCGCTCGGCTTCAACGTGCTGCAGGTGCTCGTGGTCTCGGCCGCCGTCGGCATCGCGGCGCTCAAGGTGGGCGCCCCCGCCGAGCCCTTCCTGGCCGTGGTGCGCTCCGCGCTGGCCGTGGTGCAGAAGGTCGTCTGGTGGATCATCCGTCTCGCCCCGCTGGGCACGCTCGGGCTGATCGGCCGGGCCGTGTTCGAGTACGGTTGGACCTCGATGGGCGGGCTCCTGGCGTTCGTCGCGACCGTCTACGCCGGCCTGCTGGTCGTGGCCCTGGTGGTCTACCCGGTGCTGGTGAAGGCGCACGGGCTGTCCGTGAAGCAGTACTTCTCCGGGGTGTGGCCGGCCGTGCAGCTGGGCTTCGTCTCCCGGTCCTCGATGGGCACCATGCCGCTGACCCAGCGCGTCACCGAGCGCAGCCTCGGGGTGCCCCGCGCCTACGCCTCCTTCGCCGTGCCGCTGGGCGCGACCACCAAGATGGACGGCTGCGCCGCGGTCTACCCCGCCGTCGCGGCCCTGTTCGTCGCGCAGTTCTACGGGATCGACCTGGACGTCACCCACTACGTGCTCATCGCGTTCGTGTCCGTGCTGGGCTCCGCGGCGACCGCCGGCACCACGGGGGCCACCGTGATGCTCACCCTGACGCTGTCCACGCTGGGCCTGCCGCTCGACGGCGTGGGGCTCCTGCTGGCCGTGGACCCGATCATCGACATGGGCCGCACCGCGCTCAACGTGGCGGGCCAGGCCCTGGTGCCCACGATCGTCGCCCACCGCGAGGGCCTCCTGGACCGCGGGCTCTACGACGCCCCGCGCACCGGCGACCCGTTCGTGCCCGAGGATGCGGACTCCCGGTCCGGAGCGCAGCCCGGCACCGAGCCCGGCACCGAGCGCGGAGTCGTGCCCGGCACCGAGCGCGGAGTCGTGCCCGGTGCGGAACTCCGCCCGGAGGACGCCGCGGCCGCCGCCCGCTGACGCCCGGCGCCGCAGGCGTCCCCACCGCGAGGGGTGGGGAACTGGAGGAATGCTCGACGCATTCCTCCAGTTCCCCGCCCCTCGCTGTCGCCGGACGCGTCCCGGGCTACGCTGAGGAGCGGCATGAGAGCTGGGTCACAGCATCGAGCAGGGGGAAGGCGCGTGGGCGCACCGACGGACGGACCGACGACGACGGACCCGCAGCTGCGCCTGTCCTGGGCCCGTTCGCTGGGCCACCTCTCGGCGCCCGAGCGCTGCACCCCGCAGGTGGTGCTGGACCGCACCGACGTCCGGGAGGCCCGCGCCCCGCTGCGGCTGCTGCTGCCCGTGCTCGACGAGCTGCTCACCCCCCTGGCCGAGGACACCGGGCTGGTCGTGGCCGTGACGGACGCCCGCGGGGTGCTCCTGCGAGTGCGGGGCGCCGCCGCGACGCGGCGGCGCGCCGAGGCGATGGGCTTCGTCGAGGGCGCCGACTGGTCCGAGACCGCCGTGGGCACCAACGCCCCCGGCACGGCCCTGGTCCTGCGCCGGCCGGTGACCGTGCACCGCGAGCAGCACTTCTACCCCGAGGCCCGGCCGTGGTCCTGCACGGCGGCCCCTCTGCTGCACCCCGTCACGGGGGCGCTGCTCGGCGCGGTGGACCTCACCGGCGGGGACGCCGCCGCCGATCCCGCCACGCGGGCGCTGGTCGGCGCGGCCGTGCGCGCCGCCCGGGCCGAGCTCGCCCTCGCCCTGCGCTCCGGCCGACAGGACCGGGGACCGTCCCCCGCGGCGGGCCGCGCCCCCGCCTCCGGCGCGTTCCTGCGCGTGCTGGGCGACGCCCCGCCCGCGCTGCTGCTGGACGGGCACCCCCTGGAGCTGACCGAGCGCCACGCCGAGATCCTCCTGGCGCTCTCCCGCGCCGCGGCCGGGCTGAGCACCGCGGAGCTGTCGGTGCAGCTGTGGGGCGGCCGGGCGCAGGAGACCACGGTGCGGGCCGAGGTGCTTCGGCTGCGCCGGCTGCTCGAGCCCCGGGGCGGCCCGGCGATCGCCTCGCGGCCCTACCGGCTCGATGCCCCCCTGCCGTCGGACGCAGGCCGGGTCCTCGAGCTGCTCGCCCGGGGCTCCCACCGGCGGGCCCTGCGGGAGTACACCGGGGCCCTGCTGCCGCACTCCGAGGCGCCCTCCGTCGTGGCGCTGCGCCACCGCGTCACCGGGCTCCTGCGCGAGGCCGTCCTGGCCGACGGCTCGGCCGAGGCCGTGCGCGAGTACCTGACCCTGCCGGAGGCCGCCGACGACGCCGAGGCGTGGGCGCTGCTGCTGCGCCTCCTGCCGGCCCGCTCCCCCGCCCGCGCCGAGGCCGTGCTCGAGCTGGAGCGGCTGCGCCACTGACCTGGCCCGGGACCCGGTGCAACGTGCGTGCAACGTGGCGCGGCGTAGCGTGACCTGCATCACAGGCCGGCGCGGACGAGACGGTCCGCGCCCGTGCCGACAGCACCGTCCCGCACAAGGAGCAGGCCACCATGAGCGTCGAAACCCAGTCCCTCACCACCGTCTATGCGCAGCCCGGCACCGAGGGCTCCAAGGTCACCTTCAAGCCGCGCTACGAGCACTGGATCGGCGGGCAGTGGGTGCCGCCCGTGAAGGGCCAGTATTTCGAGAACGTCTCCCCGGTCAACGGCAAGCCCTTCACCGAGGTGGCCCGCGGCACCGCCGAGGACATCGACGCCGCGCTCGACGCCGCGTGGGCCGTCGCCCCCGTCTGGGGCAAGACCCCCGTGGCGGAGCGGGCGCTGGTGCTGCACCGGATCGCCGACCGGATGGAGGCCAACCTCGAGATGCTCGCCGTGGCCGAGACCTGGGACAACGGCAAACCCGTGCGCGAGTCCATCAACGCGGACATCGCCCTGGCCATCGACCACTTCCGCTACTTCGCCGGGGCGATCCGCGCCCAGGAGGGCACGCTCTCCCAGCTCGACGACAACACCACGTCCTACCACTTCCACGAGCCCCTGGGCGTGGTCGGGCAGATCATCCCCTGGAACTTCCCGATCCTCATGGGCGTGTGGAAGCTGGCCCCGGCCCTGGCCGCGGGCAACGCCGTGGTGCTCAAGCCCGCCGAGCAGACCCCGGCCTCGATCATGGTGCTCATGGAGCTGCTCGCGGACATCCTGCCCCCGGGCGTGGTCAACGTGGTCAACGGCTTCGGCGTGGAGGCCGGCAAGCCGCTGGCCTCGAGCCCGCGGATCCGCAAGATCGCCTTCACCGGCGAGACCACCACCGGCCGGCTCATCATGCAGTACGCCTCCCAGAACATCATCCCGGTGACCCTCGAGCTGGGCGGGAAGTCCCCGAACATCTTCTTCGAGGACGTGGCCGCGGCCCAGGACTCCTTCTACGACAAGGCCCTGGAGGGCTTCGCGTTCTTCGCCCTCAACCAGGGCGAGGTCTGCACCTGCCCCTCGCGCGCCCTGATCCAGGGCTCGATCTACGACCGGCTGCTCGCCGACGGCGTCGAGCGCGTCAAGGGCATGGTCCAGGGCAACCCCCTGGACCTCGACACCCAGGTCGGCGCACAGGCCTCCAACGACCAGTTGCAGAAGATCCTCTCCTACATCGACATCGGCCGGCAGGAGGGCGCGAAGGTCCTCGTGGGCGGGGAGCGCAACGTCCTGGACGGGGACCTCGCCGAGGGCTTCTACGTCTCCCCCACGGTGTTCGAGGGCGAGAACTCGATGCGCATCTTCCAGGAGGAGATCTTCGGGCCCGTCCTGTCGGTGACCCGCTTCACCGACTACGCCGACGCCATGGCCACCGCCAACGACACCCTCTACGGCCTCGGGGCCGGGGTGTGGGCCCGCAACGGCAACCTCGCCTACCGCGCCGGGCGCGACATCCAGGCCGGGCGGGTGTGGGTGAACCAGTACCACAACTACCCCGCCCACTCGGCCTTCGGCGGCTACAAGTCCTCCGGCATCGGCCGCGAGAACCACCTGATGATGCTGGACCACTACCAGCAGACCAAGAACCTGCTGGTCTCCTACTCCGAGGACGCCCAGGGCTTCTTCTAGGCCGCAGCGGCCCCGCCCCCGGAACCGGGCGACCGCGAGGGGGCTGCG
>NZ_JBISWK010000178.1:0-8173 GCF_044462205.1 Kocuria rhizosphaericola
CGCAGCCCCCTCCCGCGCGCGGCCTGCGTATCCTGGGACGGTGACTCCCCGCCTCGTCCTCGCCTCCCGCTCCCCCGCCCGCACCAAGCTCCTGACCGACGCCGGGATCGGCCACGACCGGCTCGTCTCGGACGTGGACGAGGACGCCGTGGTCCGCGAGCGCGGGGTGACCGGCGCCGAGGAGACCGCGATGGTCCTGGCCCGCGCCAAGGCGGAGGCCGTGGCGGCGCTGCCCGAGGCGGCCGGTGCCCTCGTGGTGGGCTGCGACTCGGTCTTCGAGCTCGACGGCGAGGTGCACGGCAAGCCCCTGGACGCCGAGACGGCGACCGCACGGATCCGGTCCATGCGCGGGCGCTCGGGGGTGCTCCACACGGGCCACTGGCTCGTGGACACCCGGAGCCCGGCGGACGGCGGCACCGGATACCGCGGCGGCGCGCCGGCGCGCGCCGAGGTGTTCTTCGCGCAGATGTCCGACGACGAGGTCGCGGCCTACGTGGCCACCGGCGAGCCCCTGGAGGTGGCCGGGTCCTTCACCATCGACTCCCTCGGCGCGGCATTCGTGGAGCGGGTGGAGGGGGACGTGCACGCCGTCGTCGGCCTGAGCCTGAGCACGCTGCGGACGCTGCTCGCCCGGGCGGAGGTGGGCGTGCCCCAGCTGTGGACGGCCCACCGCTGAGGGCCGCCCACCGCTGAGGGCCGCCCGCCGCCGGGACGGCCCGGCGCCGCGCAGGACGCCGGCGGAGTTGTAGGACTCCTACAGAAACGGCGTCGCATTTCCGGACCACCGCCGGGTGGTTGGGCGATTGCTCGCGGCGGGGAATACAGTGCATCGGAGGATTCGACAAGGAGTGAGACGTGACCGGTAAGAACCCCGCGGACGGCGCCATCCGCCCCATCACCAAGGTGCTCGTCGCCAACCGCGGAGAGATCGCCGTACGGGTGATCCGTGCCGCCCGCGACGAGGGCATCGCCTCCGTGGCGGTGTACGCCGACCCGGACCGGGACGCCCTGCACGCGCGCATGGCGGACGAGGCGTACGGGCTCGGCGGGTCCACCGCCGTGGACTCGTACCTGGTGGCCGACAAGATCCTCGACGCCGCCGCCCGATCGGGCGCCGACGCCGTGCACCCCGGCTACGGCTTCCTGTCCGAGAACGCCGAGTTCGCCCTGGCCGTGCTCGAGGCCGGCCTGACCTGGATCGGGCCCCCGCCGGCGGCCATCGCCAAGCTCGGCGACAAGGTGGCCGCCCGCCACATCGCGGAGAAGGTCGACGCCCCGCAGGTCCCCGGCACCACCGACCCGGTCGGTTCCGCCGAGGAGGTCCTCGCGTTCGCCGACGAGCACGGGCTGCCCCTGGCCATCAAGGCCGCGTTCGGCGGCGGCGGCCGCGGCATCAAGGTGGTCCGCGACCGCGAGGACATCCCCGAGCTCTACGAGTCCGCCGTGCGCGAGGCCACCGCGGCGTTCGGCCGCGGCGAGTGCTTCGTGGAGCGCTTCCTGGACGCCCCGCGGCACGTCGAGACCCAGTGCCTCGCCGACGCCCACGGCAACGTGGTGGTCGTCTCCACCCGCGACTGCTCCCTGCAGCGGCGCAACCAGAAGCTCGTGGAGGAGGCGCCGGCGCCGTTCCTGTCCGAGGCGCAGAACCGTCTGCTCTACGCGTCCTCGAAGGCGATCCTGCGGGAGGCCGGCTATCAGGGCGCGGGCACGTGCGAGTTCCTGGTGGGCCAGGACGGCACCGTCACGTTCCTGGAGGTCAACACCCGTCTGCAGGTCGAGCACCCCGTGTCCGAGGAGGTCACGGGCATCGACCTGGTGCGCGAGCAGTTCCGGCTGGCCCGCGGCGAGGCCCTGGGCTACGACGACCCGGTGGTCCGCGGCCACTCGATCGAGTTCCGCATCAACGGCGAGGACCCCGGACGGCACTTCATGCCCTCTCCCGGCACCATCGCCGCACTCGACCTGCCCGGCGGGCCCGGCGTGCGCGTGGACTCCGGCGTGCAGGCCGGTGAGACCGTGGGCGGGAACTTCGACTCCATGCTCGCGAAGCTGATCGTCACCGGCGCCACGCGGCAGCAGGCGCTCGAGCGCTCCCGCCGGGCCCTGGACGAGCTGCGCATCGAGGGCATGCCCACCGTGGTCCCCTTCCACCGCGCCGTGGTCGCCGATCCCGCGTTCGCCCCCGCGGACGGCTCCCCGTTCTCCGTGCACACGCGGTGGATCGAGACCGAGTTCGACAACACCATCCCGCCGTTCGAGGGCGTCCCGCACGCCGCGCCCGAGGCGGAGGAGCGCCAGGCGATCGTCGTCGAGGTCGCCGGCAAGCGCCTCGAGGTCGTGCTGCCCGCCCTGCCCGGCGCGGCCAAGCCCAACGGGACCGCGGCCAAGCCCCGCAAGTCCCGCTCGGCCCGCGGCGGCGGCGCCGCCGCGGCGAGCGGCGACAGCCTGAGCTCCCCGATGCAGGGGACCATCGTGAAGATCGCGGTGGACAACGGCGACGAGGTGGCCGAGGGCGACCTCGTCCTCGTGCTCGAGGCCATGAAGATGGAGCAGCCGCTGACGGCCCACAAGTCCGGCACGGTCTCGGGGCTCTCCGTGAGCCCCGGGGACACCGTCTCCGCCGGCGCCGTCCTGGCGAGCATCTCCTGACCCGCGGAGCCCGGCCCCGATGAGCACCCGACCCACCGGATCCCCCGTGCGCTGCCTCGTGGACCTCTCCGCGCAGGACCGGCTGCGCAGCGGCGCCCCCGCCCGGACGCCCCGGCTGCGGGTGCTCTGCTGCCCGCCCTCGGGCGCGGCCGCCGGCTACTGGCGGTTCCTGGTCCGCGAGGACGTCCACGTGCTCGGCGTCCAGTACCCCGGCCGGGAGAACCGCTTCCGGGAGCCGGCGGCCGCCTCGGTCGCCGCCCTCGCCGCGGAGGCGGCCGAGGCCGTCGCCGGTGCCCCGTGGGCCACCGCGGCCCGGTCCACGACGGCGTCCACGGGGGCAGCCCCGGACGTCCCGCTCGTGGTCCTGGGCCACAGCATGGGCGCCTCCGTGGCGGCCGAGCTCGCCTCGCGGCTCGAGCACCGGGAGGGGATCCGGGTGGCGCTGCTCGCGCTGTCCGCGAAGACCGCCCCGGGGGCCGTGGACGTCGAGGACGAGGACCTGCGGGCCGGGCTCGATCCGCAGGACCCGGACGCGGACGCGGCGCTCGTCCGGTGGCTGCGGCGACTGGGCGGCACCCCGGAGGCGGTGCTCTCCGACCCCGAGCTGCTGGCACTGCAGCTGCCCGCCCTGCGCGCGGACCTGCGGGTCTCGATGGCCCACGACCGGCTCCCCGACCCGGTCTCCGCGCCCCTGCTGCTGCTGCGCGGCGCGGAGGACGGCACCGTGGACGCCGCCGGCATGGACGCCTGGTTCCCGGTCAGCACCGGGGCCGTGCAGCGGCGGGAGTACCCCGGGGGCCACCACCCGCTCGCCGGGCACCGGGACCGGCTGCTCGCGGACCTCGAGGCGTGCGCCGGGTCCGGCGGGCCCCGGTGAGTCACGGCCCGTGAGCGCCCCGCCGTGACCGCTCCCCCGGCGCCGCTCTGGACCCCGTTCCCCGCGCCCCGCCGGGCCGGTGACGTGACCCTGGTCCGGGCGCGCGTGCCCGACCTCGTGCCGTGGGCGCGCACGGTCGAGGCGTCCTGGCTGGATCCCGCGGAGCGGGCCCGCCGGGACGGGTTCCGGCGCGAGGAGGACCGCGAGGCGTTCCTCGCCCGGCGCTGCCTGCTGCGTGCCGTGCTGGCCGAGCGGCTCGGGACCGAGCCGGCCGCGGTGCCGCTGGGTCCCGCGCCGGGGGCGGCCGGCCGGCGCGGCAAGCCCGCGGTGCCCGGCCTGCACTTCTCCCTCTCCTCCAGCGGCGGGCACGTCCTGCTCGCCACGGGCCCGCGGGAGCTCGGGATCGACGTGGAGCGCGTCCCGGACCTCGCCGGCGCCGAGCAGATGTCCCTGGTCCTGCACCCGGCCGAGCGGCGCCGTCTCGCGTGGACCCGCCGGCGCCGCCGGCCCGCCGCCGTCGCGCGGGTGTGGGTCCGCAAGGAGTCCCTGCTCAAGGCCCTGGGCGCCGGGCTCTCCCGCGACCCCTCCGTGGACCGCGTGGGCGCCGGCCGGTTCCCCGGCCACCCGCTGCCGGGCTGGCGGATCCTGGACCTCCCCCTGGTGTCCGGGGACGAGCAGGCCCGGGCGGCCCTCACCGTCCGTGAGCCCTGGACCGATCGGCGTTCCAGGATGTGAGACGGAGGACCCGGTATGCGGAAAGGCGGGCGTACCATCGTGAACTTGTCCCCGCCCCCTGCTACGACCGAGGTTTCCCCATGTCCTCTTCGGTGACCGGGCAGGACGCCACCGGCGCGTCCGCCCCCTCGCTCCCCCTGTCCGACCGTGTGCCCCGCAGCCGGGTGATCCTCGCGTCCCTCGTGGGCACCACGATCGAGTTCTACGACTTCTACGTCTACGCCACGGCGGCCGTGGCCGTGTTCCCCGCGCTGTTCTTCGCGGGGGAGGACGAGACGGCCAAGCTGCTCGCCTCCATGGCGACCTTCGCCGCGGCCTTCGTGGCCCGCCCGATCGGCTCCGTGATCTTCGGGCACTTCGGCGACCGGATCGGCCGCAAGGCCACCCTGATCGGCGCCCTGCTGACCATGGGCGTCGCCACGTTCCTCATCGGCCTCCTGCCCACCTACTACTCGATCGGCATCTGGGCCCCGCTCCTCCTGACCATCCTGCGCTTCTGCCAGGGCCTGGGCCTGGGCGGCGAGTGGTCCGGCGCGGCTTTGCTGGCCACCGAGTACGCCGAGGAGGGCAAGCGCGCGCGTGCCGCCATGTGGCCGCAGCTCGGCGCCCCGTTCGGCTTCATCCTGGCCAACGGCTTCTTCCTGGTGCTGACCCTCGCGATGGGCTTCGTCTCGGTCGCCGACCAGGGCACCGACCACCCGTTCCTCACCTGGGGATGGCGCATCCCGTTCCTCGCCTCCGTGGTCATGGTGGTCCTCGGCCTGTGGGTGCGGTTCAAGCTCGAGGAGACCCCGGTCTTCCAGAAGGCCCTGGACCAGGGCGAGAAGGTCCAGGCTCCGATCGTCGAGGCCTTCCGGAGCTCCTGGCTGCAGATCGTGCAGGGCACGTTCATCATGCTGGCCACCTACATGCTCTTCTACCTGATGACCGCCTGGATCCTCTCCTACGGCATCACCAGCCCCGACAACGGCGGCCTGGGCATCCCCTACCGGGACTTCCTCGTGCTGCAGCTGCTGTCCGTGCTGCTGTTCGCCGCGATGGTGCCCGTCTCCGGGTGGGTCGCCGACCGGTACGGCCGGCGCAGCTCGCAGCTGGTCATCACCTCGGTGATCCTGCTCTTCGGGCTGAGCTTCGGGCTGATGATGAACCCGGCCGCGGTCGGCACCGGCGAGGACGTCAGCATGATCCGCGTGCTGTTCTTCCTCACGGTCGGCATGACCCTGATGGGCCTGACCTTCGGCTCGATGTCCGCGATCCTGCCCGAGCTGTTCCCCACGAACGTGCGCTACACCGGCTCCGGCGTCGCCTACAACGTGGCCTCGATCCTCGGCGCGGCCGTCACCCCGTACGTCGCCGTCTCCCTCACCGCGAGCTACGGCGTGGGCTCCGTGGGCCTCTACCTGGCCTTCGGCGCCGTGCTGACCCTCGTGGCGCTCTGGTTCTCCCCTGAGACGAAGGACGTCGACATGGAGCACGTCGTCACCCGCCGCTGACCCGCGGGCACCACGCGAACGGCCGCACGTCCCGGAAGGGGATGTGCGGCCGTTCGCGTGCCGGCGGGGATCAGACGTGCACGTGCAGGCGCCGGGCCGCCTCCGAGATCGAGCCCGTGAGGGACGGGTAGATCGTGAAGGTGTCGGCGAGGTCGTCGACGTGCAGCTTGTGCGTGACGGCCAGCGAGATCGGGAAGATCAGTTCGGAGGCGCGGGGACCCACCACCACACCGCCGATCACCGTGCCGGAGCCCTTGCGGGAGAAGATCTTCACGAAGCCGTCCTCGACCGCCATCATCTTGGCGCGCGGATTGGTGGACAGCTTCAGCATGATGGTGTCCGCCTGGTAGGTGCCGTCCTCGATGGACTTCTCGCTCACGCCCACGGAGGCGATCTCCGGGGACGTGAAGATGTTGGAGGCGACCAGGTGGGTGCGCAGCGGCTTGACGGCGTCGCCCATGAGGTGCGCCACGGCGATCCGGCCCTGCATGGCCGCCACCGAGGCGAGCGGGAGCACGCCCGTGCAGTCGCCCACGGCGTAGACGCCCGGCACGGTGGTGCGGGAGACGCCGTCCACCTTGATGTGCCCGGACTCGGCGCGGGCCACCCCGACCTCCTCGAGGCCGAGGTCGTCGGTGGCGGGGATCGCGCCGACCGCCACGAGGCAGTGCGAGCCGGCGATCTTGCGCCCGTCGGAGAGGGTCGCGACCACCCCGTCCTCGGTGCGCTCGACGGAGTCGGCGCGCGAGCGGCTGAGCACGTTCATGCCGCGCCGCTCGAAGACGTTCTCGAGCACGGCCGCAGCGTCCTCGTCCTCACCGGGCAGCACCTGGTCCCGGGAGGACACGAGGGTGACCTCGGCCCCGAGGCCCCGGTACGCCGAGGCGAACTCCGCGCCGGTCACGCCGGAGCCCACCACGATGATGTGCTCGGGGACCTCGGTGAGGTGGTAGACCTGCTTCCAGTTGAAGATCCGCTCCCCGTCCGGCCTCGCGGTGGGCAGCTCGCGCGGGAGGGACCCGACGGCGAGCAGCACGGCCTGCGCGTCGAGGGTGTACTCCAGCCCGTCCTCGGCGGTGACCTGCACGCTGGTGGGGCTGAGGAGCCGGCCGGTGCCCGCGATCACGCGCACCCCCACCCGCTCGAGCCCGCGCTTGATGTCCCGGGACTGGGAGGCCGCGAGGCGCAGCAGGCGGGTGTTGACCTTCTCCAGGTCCACGCCGAGGTGGTTGATCTCGTCGCCGTCCATGGAGCCGCCGCGCACGTGCACCCCCAGGTCCGCGGCCTCCGCGAAGCGGGTCATGGCGTCGGCGGAGGCGATGAGCGTCTTGGAGGGGACCACGTCCGTCAGCACCGCGGAGCCGCCCAGGCCCTGCTGCTCGACGATGGTCACGTCCGCGCCGAGGCTGGCGGCGACGAGAGCGGCCTCGTAGCCGCCCGGACCGCCCCCGATGATGACGAGCTTCTGGATGGAGAATTCGCTGTGTGCAGTCACCCGGCCATTCTTGCAGGTGCTGCTCCGCAGCGGGAACCGGACCGGCCGCGCCGGGCGGGCCGGGACCATGCGGTAGTTTTGGCCGGGTGGACACAGAGCACAGCGCCGCCCGGACCGATCCCTTCGAGCTCGCCCAGGAGGCCGCGGACGCCCTCCGCCGGGCCACCGGGGTCGACACGCACGAGATCGCCCTGACCCTCGGCTCCGGCTGGGGCCAGGCCGCCGAGCTGATCGGCGAGACCGTCGCCGAGGTCCCGGCCGCGGAGATCCCCGGTTTCACCCCGCCCGCCCTCGAGGGCCACGTCGGCACGCTGCGCTCGGTGCGCACCCCGGCGGGCCGGCACGCGCTGGTGATCGGCGCCCGCACCCACTACTACGAGGGCCTGGGCGTGCGCCCCGTGGTCCACGGCGTGCGCACCGCGGCCGCCGCCGGGGCGCGCACCATGATCCTGACCAACGGCTGCGGCGGCCTGAACCCGTCCTGGGGGCCCGGCACCCCGGTGCTGATCAGCGACCACCTCAACCTCACGGGCCGGTCCCCCCTCGAGGGCGCCACGTTCGTGGACCTCACCGACCTGTACTCGCCGCGGCTGCGGGAGCTGGCCCGGGGCGTGGACCCCACCCTCGACGAGGGGGTCTACGCGCAGTTCCCCGGCCCGCACTACGAGACGCCGGCCGAGGTCCGGATGGCGGGAGTGCTGGGCGCCGACCTCGTCGGGATGTCCACCGCCCTGGAGGCCATCGCCGCCCGGCACGCGGTGATGGAGGTCTTCGGGATCTCGCTCGTGACCAACCAGGCGGCCGGGATCTCCGCGTCCCCGCTCTCCCACGAGGAGGTCCTCGAGGCCGGACGGGCCGCGGGCGCCCGGATCTCCGGACTGCTCGCCCGCATCGTCGCCCAGCTCTGACCGGCCCCGGGCCGGG
>NZ_JBISWK010000179.1:0-24241 GCF_044462205.1 Kocuria rhizosphaericola
ACGGAGTCCCGGCCCGGCACTCCGGCGCACCGGACACCTCCAGGAGGCCGCGCCATGACCACCGACTCCCGCACCGATCCGCCGATCCTCGACGCCGCCCGCGCGTGGGGTGCCGCCGACCCGGACCCCGTCACCCGCGCCGAGCTGGCGGGGCTCGTCGAGGCCGCCGAAACCGGCGACGCCGCGGCGCGGGCGGAGCTGGTCGATCGTTTCTCGGGCACCCTCCAGTTCGGCACCGCGGGGCTGCGGGCGGCCATGGGCGCCGGGCCGATGCGGATGAACCGGGTGGTGGTGCTGCGCGCCGCCGCGGGGCTGGCCGCCCACGTCCTGGCCTCGGACGCCGCGGCGGGATCCGCCCGGCGCCCCCGGGCGGTGGTCGGCTACGACGCCCGGCACTCCTCCGACGTCTTCGCCCGGGACACCGCCGCGGTGTTCACGGCCGCCGGGATCGAGACGCTGCTGATGCCCTCGGCGCTGCCCACCCCCGTGCTCGCGTGGGCGGTGCGCGCCCTCGAGGCCGAGGTCGGCGTCATGGTCACGGCCAGCCACAACCCGCCGGCGGACAACGGCTACAAGGTCTACCTCGGCGGCCGGGCCGTGGAGCCCGAGGCCCGCGGCTGCCAGATCGTGGCCCCCCACGACCTGATGATCGCCGAGCGGATCGCGGCCGTCGGCCCCGTCGCGCAGATCCCGCGGGCGCAGGACGGCTGGACCGTGCTGCCCGAGAGCGTCGAGAAGGACTATCTCGACGCCGTCGTCCCCGCCGTGGTCCCCGCCGCAGCGGGCCCCGGGCGGTCCCTGCGGATCGTCCTCACCCCGATGCACGGGGTGGGCGGGCGCACGACGACGGAGGCCCTGCGACGGGCCGGTCTCGCCGACGTCCACGTGGTCCCCGAGCAGGCGCAGCCGGACCCGGAGTTCCCCACCGTCGCGTTCCCCAATCCCGAGGAGCCCGGCGCGCTGGACCTGGCCCTGGCCACCGCCCGCGCCGTGGGCGCCGACCTCGTCCTCGCCAACGACCCCGACGCGGACCGGGTGGCCGTGGCCGTCCCGGTGCCCGGGGCCGGCGGTGCGGGGACGGACTGGCGGATGCTGCGCGGCGACGAGGTCGGCGCGCTGCTCGGCCACGCCGCCGCGGCGCGGTGTGCGGGGCGTGCCGGCGCCGTGCTCGCGAACTCCATCGTCTCCTCCCGCCTGCTCGGGCGGATCGCCGCCGCGGCGGGGATCGCCCACCGTGAGACGCTCACCGGCTTCAAGTGGATCGCCCGCGTCCCGGGACTGGTGTTCGGCTACGAGGAGGCCCTGGGCTACTGCGTGGCGCCGGAGGTGGTCAGGGACAAGGACGGGATCAGCGCGGCCGTGGCCGTGGCGGTGCTCGCCGACGAGCTGCGCGCGCAGGGCCGGACCCTGCCGGACGTCCTCGACGACCTCGCCCTGGCCCACGGGCTGCACGCGACCGACCAGCTGAGCATCCGGGTGGCGGACCTGGGCCGGATCCCGGTCATGACGGCCGCCCTGCGGGACGCCCCTCCGGCCGCGCTGGGCGGCTCCGAGGTCGTCGAGGTCGTGGATCTCGCCGCACCGGGGACCGGGCTGCCGCCCACCGAGGGCCTGCGCCTGCTCACCGCGGACGGCGCCCGGGTGATCGTGCGCCCGTCCGGGACGGAGCCGAAGCTCAAGTGCTATCTCGAGGTGGTCTCCCCGGTGGTCGGCCGGGCCGGGCTGCCCGCCGCCCGGGCCGAGGCCCGGGAACGGCTCGGCCGGATCCGCGCCGAGCTCGAGACCGCGCTGGGACTCTGACCGCGCGGCCGCCCTGGCAGCGCGGCGCTCCGGACGGCGCGGGGGCCCCGACGTCGTCGGCCGCTACGGCCGGTCCGGTCCCCGCGGCGCGGACGAGGAAGGCGTCGGCCGCGCTCCGTCCCCGCCCCGGGCGAGGACCCGGCGGGAGATGGCCCTGGTGGACCGGGTGACCACCTTCTCCAGCGGGCCCTGCCCCAGGGCCCGCCGCCACAGCAGGGCGAACACCGTGAACGCCACGAGCTGCCCCCACGTCCAGACGGAGGGCCCGAGATCGTAGTACTCCGGCCAGAGGATCAGCAGGTGGGCCGTGTAGAGCGTGAACGTCATCGCGCCCGCCGCGGCGATCGGCGCGAGGACCCTGCCGGCCACGCGCTCCAGGAGCAGGCAGACGCCGAGGACGGACAGCGCCAGACCCACGTTGAGCACCAGGAAGACGGGCGTGTTCGAGTGCGGGGCCGGGATCAGCAGCCACCACAGGGTGTCGGTGGGCAACGAGGGGTCCCCGCCGAACACCATCACCTCCTCGATCTCCGACTCGTCCATCCAGGGAGTGCCCCGCACGATTGCCTCGTAGCCGCCGAGCACCTGCAGGGCCAGGACGGAGGCCGACCACACGAGCAGGGCCACGGCGGCCCCGACCGCGGCGAGCAGCGTCTGCACCCTCCGGCTCGTCAGGTCGGTGCGGCCCACGGCCAGGCCGGCCAGCAGGAAAGCCATCCACGGCAGGGCGGGGTAGGTGCCGGTCAGCAGCAGCTGGGACAGGACGGCGCCCGGGTCGACGACCAGGTCCACGAGGCTGGGGTTCTCGTACTCGAGGCCGGGCAGCACGTCGACGGACCACTGCATGAGGAAGGGCGCGACGAGCGCGAAGAGCGCGGCGCACAGCAGCAGGGACCGGGTCCGCAGCCGCAGGAAGGGCACGGCCAGCAGGAAGAGCATCCCGTAGTAGATCAGGATGTTGCTCACCGGCAGATCCAGGAAGCCGAGGAGGAAGCCGACCAGCGCGATCACCCCCGCCCGTCCTGCCAGCGCCCACCGGGACGCCGTCATCCGCCGTCCCGTGCGGGGCGTGCGCCCGCCCGAGGCGAAGGCCAGGCTCACGCCGGCGAGCGTGGCGAACAGCGCGGCCGAGTGGCCGGCGAACAGGGTCCAGGACAGCTGCGCCTCGCCGGTCTGCTCGTCCCACGAGGGGAGCGTGTGCACGGCGACCATGCCGAACAGGGCGAGGCCGCGGGCGGCGTCCACCCCGATGAGGCGCCGCGTGGGCCGGGGAGCTCCGGCGACGTCCTGCCCGGGTCCTCCGGTCAGGACCCCGGTGACGGCGGCCGTCCCGGACGGCGGCGTGCGTTCTTCGGGCATTCGGCTCCCCCATGGATCGATCGGTTCGTGCACCCGGGCCGAGGTCGGCCTCGCCCGCGCCCCCCGGCACGGCGCCCGGTGCCCGCCCGAGCGTCATGGGCGACGGTCTCGGGGCGCACTGGTGCACGCCCTAGCTTACTTCAGCAAACGCCGCGTGGACATCGTCCTGGACATCGTCCTGCTTCTCGTCCCGGGCTCACGCCGGCTCCTCGGCGGAGGTCAGCACGCGGTCGAGGACGCGGGCGTACGGCAGCTCGAAGTGGTCGACGTCCTCCCGCACGCGGATCCGGGTGTGCTCGTAGCCCTGCCGCTCGTACCACCCGTGCCCGTCCCACGCCGCGGACAAGGCGTCGAAGCGTGCCCGGGAGTCCCTCCCGTCGTCCTCCTCCCCCACGTCCCAGCGCAGGCGCAGCTCCCGGAGCTGCTCGCGGGTGGGCTCCGCGGAGGGCGAGTCGGGGGCCTGTCCGCCGCCCATCATGATCGCGCCACCGCCCGGCACGAGGTCGACGTGGTCCGCCAGCAGCTCCTGGCTGATGAACTGGGCCCCGCCGGAGTACCCGGTCAGCCAGGTCCGGGAACGGTCGATGTCGTACTCCGGTTCGAGACGCTCCTCGACGAGCGCCAGGAACCACTGCGCGTTGCTGTCCCGCTCCTCCCACCAGGTGGTCTCCCCCGAACGGTCGGGGGTCCGCGGGACCACCAGCAGCATGTTGTGCTCCCGCGCGACCTCCGCCAGGCAGGAGGCGGTGTACTCGGGGTTCTCGTACTCGAAGGCGCCGTCCCCGTGGAAGTGGTACACGACGCCCACCGGCCGGTCCCAGTCCAGGTCCTCGGCGAAGACGTGGTAGGAGCTCGTGATCCCGTCGTGCTCGAACTCGAGCTGGAAGCGGTCCTGCCGCTCGTCCCCGGGGCCGAACACGCGGGCGTCCAGCACGGCCGCGTCCGTGGGCCCGCCGGGTCCGCGGGCGGTCACCCGGACGCCGTCGAGGCCGTAGCGGGCGCACGAGACGGTCTCGGGAGCCTCGGCCTCCGGGGGCTCGTCGGCCCGGTCGACCAGGACCACCACCGTCGCGACGAACAGGAGCACCAGCGCCAGGGCGCCCGCCGCGAGCAGGCGCAGCCGTCGCCGGGCACGTCGGGACGTCCTGCCGCGGTGGCGGTGCTGCTGCCGCGGCCACCGGAGGCCGCGCCAGGGGTGCTGTCGTGTCACCCGGTCATCTTACGGACGGGCTCCTGGGAGAACGCCGACGACGTGCCGTCAGCCGGGCAGACCGACGCGCACCCGCCCGTTCCGCACCTCGACCGGGTGCACCGGCAGGGCCGGGCCGTCGCCGGTGAGGCACAGCCCCGTCGCGAGGTCGTAGACCTCCTTGTGCAGCGGGGAGGCGATCGTGACGGCCGGGCCGCGGGAGCCGAGGATGCCGCGGGCCATCACGCAGGCCCCGGTGCGCGGGTCGCGGTGGTCGGCCGCCAGCACCGTCGCGGCGTCCACCCGGTAGAGGGCCACCTGACGGCCGGCCACCCGGGCGGCCTCGCCCCACAGGGGTTCGAGGTCCCCCAGGGCGCACACGTCGTGCCACGTGGTCCCGGCGGCACGGGCCGGGGCGTCCGGCGTCGTGATGGTCGCGCCCGTGGTCGTGCCCGTGGTCGCGCTCGGGGTCGGGGTCGTCGTCATGGGGGCCTCCTGCGGCTCGGCGGGTCGTCGTGCTCGACGCTAGGCGGGGCGGATGACGCGCACGCGCCGGGGCCGTTTCGCGCCGGTCAAGGCCTGCTCACACCGGGCGGGCGGACCGGTGAGGACCCCGTAAGGCGACCGGAACGGCGGGGCAACGGCGGGGCAATCCCCCGCTCCTAGTGTCGGAGGCGACGCCCCAGCCCCGCACCAGTTCCCGGAGGTCCCCGTGCCGCGCTCCCCCTTCTCGCCGCAGTCCCCCCAGCACGTCGTCGTGGTCGGGGGCGGGCCCGCCGCCCACCGGTTCGCGGAGGCCGCGCTGTCCGCGCGGGACCACCACGTGCGCCTGACCGTGTTCGCCGACGAGCCGTGGACCCCCTACGACCGCGTCCAGCTGTCCAAGGCGCTGACGGGCCCCGACGGCGCGGTCGACCTGACGCTGGGCGGCGGCACCGTGTGGCGGGACCCGCGGGTGGAGCTCCGCCAGGGCGTGGAGGCCCGGGAGATCGACCCCGCCGCCCGGACGGTCACGGCGGCCGACGGCACCGTGACCGGCTACGACGAGCTCGTCCTGGCCACCGGCTCCGACGCCGCCCGCCTGGACGTCCCCGGCGCCCACCACGCGTTCGTCTTCCGCACCCTCGACGACGTCGCGGGGATCCGCGCCGAGGTCGAGCGGCTGCGCGCCCGCTACGGGCGCACCCCGCGCGGCGTGGTGATCGGCGGGGGCCTGCTGGGCCTCGAGGCCGCGGGCGGGCTCCAGGAGCTCGGCGCGGAGGCCACGGTGGTGCACTCCCGCAGGTGGCTCATGAACGCCCAGCTGGACGAGGGCGCCGGCCGCTCCCTCAACGCCCTCATCTCCGCGCGCGGCGTGCGCCTGCACCTGGGCGAGCGCCCCTCGGGCGTGGGCCTGCGCCAGTCCGACGGCGAGGTGTGCGCCGTCGAGTTCCGGGACTCCGCCGACCTCGAGGCGGACCTCGTGATCGTGGCCACCGGCATCCGGGCCCGGGACCGCCTGGCCTTCAACGCGGGCCTGGAGACCGCCCCGCGCGGCGGCGTGGTGATCGACGAGGCGTGCCGCACCTCCGCCGAGCACGTGTGGGCGATCGGGGAGGTCGCCTCCTGGAACGGGGAGTGCCTCGGGCTCGTGGCGCCGGCGAACACCATGGCGGAGATCGTCGCGGACCGGCTCGCGGGCGGTCGCTCCAGCTTCGACGGCTTCGACACCGCGACCAAGCTCAAGCTCTCCGGCGTGGACGTCGCGTCCTTCGGCGACGCCTACGGCGAGACCGAGGACTGCCTCGAGGTCGTCTACGCGGACCCCGCCCGGGGGATGTACCAGAAGGTCGTGACCACCCAGGACGCGAGGACGCTGCTGGGCGGGGTGTTCGTGGGCGACGCCGAGCCGTACAACTCGCTGCGCCCGCTGCTGGGCCGGGAGCTGCCCGGCGAGCCCGGTGCCTACCTCTCCGCCTCCGGGGGCGACGTCCCGGCCGGGGACCTGCCCGACGACGCCGTCGTCTGCTCCTGCAACAACGTGACGACCGGTGCGGTGCGGGAGCGGATCTCCTGCGGGGTGCACGAGATCGGGGAGCTCAAGACCTGCTCGCGGGCCGGCACGCAGTGCGGGTCCTGTCTCCCGATGCTCAAGAAGACCCTCGACCGGGAGCTGGCGAAAGCCGGCGTGGAGGTCTCGACGGCGCTGTGCGAGCACTTCGAGCTCTCCCGCGCCGGGCTCTTCGAGGCCGTGCGCGCCCTCGACCTGTCCTCGTGGGACGAGGTCGTCGCCCGCTTCGGCACCGGCCTGGGCTGCGACATCTGCAAGCCCGTGGTCGCCTCCGTGCTCGCCTCCCAGCGGGACGAGTACGTGCTCGACGCCGGCCGGGGCGCCCTGCAGGACACCAACGACCGGGCGCTGGCCAACATGCAGAAGGACGGCACCTACTCCGTGGTCCCCCGGGTGCCGGCCGGGGAGATCACCCCCGAGAAGCTCATCGTGCTCGGCGAGGTGGCCCGCAGGCACAGCCTGTACACGAAGATCACCGGGGCCCTGCGGGTGGACATGTTCGGGGCCCGGCTCGAGCAGCTGCCCGAGATCTGGCGGGAGCTCGTGGACGCCGGCTTCGAGTCCGGGCAGGCCTACGGCAAGGCCCTGCGCAACGTGAAGTCCTGCGTGGGCTCCACGTGGTGCCGCTACGGGGTGCAGGACTCCGTGGGCATGGCCGTGCGGCTGGAGCTGCGCTACCGGGGGCTGCGCTCCCCGCACAAGTTCAAGATGGGCGTCTCGGGCTGCGCCCGCGAGTGCGCCGAGGCCCGCGGCAAGGACGTGGGCATCATCTCCACGACCGACGGCTGGAACCTCTACACCGGCGGCAACGGCGGCGCGAACCCCGCCCACGCGCAGCTGCTGGCCCAGGGCCTGGACGACGAGACCCTGGTCCGGTACATCGACCGGTACCTCATGTACTACGTCCGCACCGCCGACCGGATGCAGCGCACGGCCCGGTGGCAGGAGGAACTCGAGGGCGGGATCGACCACGTGCGCGCCGTCGTCGTCGAGGACTCCCTGGGCGTCGGCGAGGAGCTCGAGGCCGCGATGGCGCAGCACGTGGACCGCTACGAGGACGAGTGGGCCGCGACGCTGAAGGACCCCGAGCGGCTGCGCCGCTTCCGCTCCTTCGTCAACGACGCCGCCCCGGACGACTCCCAGGACTACGTGCTCGAGCGCGGCCAGCGCCGGCCCGCGACCGACGCCGAGCGCGCCGCCGCCGAGGCCGGTGACGGCCCCGTGCTGCTGACCGGCCCGCGCATCCCGGTCCGCGAGGGCGCCGCGGCCACCGGGTCCTGATGCGGCCCGCACCGCCCGCGCGGCGCGAGCGGTGCGGAATCGGAAACACGCGGAAACACCGCCGTCACGGGGCCGACCTACGCTCGGCGCATGACCGCTGATCCTTCCGCCCCCGCCCCCGGCGGCCTCGGCGACCGCGGCGCGCTCGGCGAACTGACCGGGTTCCGCGTCGGCGTCACGGCCCACCGCCGCGCCACGGACTTCATCGCGGCCCTGGAGCGCCGCGGCGCGCAGGTGGTGCACGCGCCCGCCCTGATGATCTCCCCCGTGGCCGAGGACACCCGGGTGGTCGAGGACACCCGGGCCCTGCTCGCCCACCGGCCCGGGATCGTCGTGGTGACCACGGCCTACGGGCTGCGCCGGTGGTTCGAGGCCGCCGACGCCGCGGGCCTCGGCGAGGACCTGCGGGACGCCTTCCGGGCCGCGCGGGTCCTCACCCGCGGGGCGAAGGCCCGGGGCCAGGTGCTCTCCCTCGAGCTCGAGGACGCGGAGGCCTCCGAGGACGGACGGACCTCCTCGGTGGTGGACCGGCTCCTGGCCGAGGGAGTGGCCGGGGCCCGCGTGGCCGTACAGCTGCACGGGGTGGCCGACGAGCTCCAGCTGGAGCGCCTCGTGTCCGCCGGGGCGCAGGTGGACACGGTGGCCCCCTACCGGTGGCTCTCCGCCGACGACGGCGAGCGCCTGCCGGCCCTGATCCGCGACGCGTGCGAGCGCCGCCTGGACGTGCTGACCTTCACCGCCGCCCCCGCCGTGGACTCCCTGTTCAGCACCGCCCAGGAGCTGGGCCGCTACGAGGACCTCGTGGACGCCCTGCGCACGGACGTCACGGCCGCGGCCGTGGGACCCGTCTGCGCCGAGCCGCTGCGCGAGGCCGGGGTGGCGCCGCTCGTGCCGGAGCGCTTCCGGCTCGGTGCCCTGGTGCGGGCGGTGTGCACCCACGCGGTCGAGGAGCGCGCCCTCGTGGTGCCCACCCGGCACGGGACGCTGCGGCTGATGAGCACCGGCGCCGCCCTGGCGGGCGGGTTCGTCCCGCTCTCCGACGCCCAGGTCGCGGTGCTGCGGGCGCTCGCGGAGCGCCCCGGGGCGGTGGTCTCCCGCGGGCTGCTGCTGTCCGCAGTGCCGGGCCTGGAGACCGAGCACGCCCTGGAGATGGTGATCTCCCGGCTGCGCAGGATCCTGCCCGCTCCCCTGGTCGCCACCGTGATCAAGCGCGGCTACCGGCTGGAGGTCTGAGCCACGGCCCGGCGGACCGGCTGGACCACCGCTCTCATGGCCCGCTCCAGCGGGCCCGCCCCGAAGGCCCGCTGCCAGGCGAGGGCGAACAGCACGGAGAGCCCCAGGCTCGCGATCAGCCAGAGCACCGGGGCGGTGTAGAACACCTCGAAGGACAGGAACACCAGGTGCGCCGTGTACAGGGTGAGGGTCATCGCGCCGAGGGCCGCCACGGGCTGCAGCCACGCCTCGTGCCGGCGGGCGAGGAGCAGGCAGGCCCCGACGACGGCGAGGCTCACCCCGAGGCTCCACGCCACGGAGAACGGCGTGTTGACGTCCGGGGTGGTGAGCACGAGCCACCACGGCGAGGTGGTCGGCAGCGTCCCCACGGGGCCGTAGACGAGCAGGCTCTCGAGCTGTACCGCGGTGAGGTCCGGGTCGCTGAACAGCAGCCTCGTGTAGACGTCCCCGGCGTAGAGCAGCTGCCGCGAGACGAGCTTCGCGGTGACCGCGAGCGCCGCGCCGACCACGAGCAGCCGGACCTGGACGTCGCGGCGGCGGAGGTTGAGCCGGCCGATGGCCATCCCCGCCAGCACGTAGGCCAGGTAGGGCAGGGCCGGGTAGGTCCCCGTCAGGAGCAGCTGCCCGAGCACCGCGAGCGGTTCGGTGACCAGGGTGGCGAAGGTCGGGTTGTACGAGGAGAACTCCGGCAGCGAGTCCCCCACGAGGTGGAGCAGCACCGGGCCGGCGACCAGGAAGACCGCCGCGCCCAGGAACAGGGCCCGCGGCCCGAGCCCCAGGAACGGCAGGGCGAGCAGGAAGTACACGGCGAAGTAGATCAGGATGTTGTACGCCGGGGGCTCCGGCGGCATGACCAGGCCGATGAGCAGCCCGAGGAGCAGGAGCAGCAGCGCGCGCACCACGATGCCCGCCCGGGCGGCCGTCATCTCGCGGCCCCGGAACGGCCGGCGGCCGCCGGAGGTGAGCGCCAGCCCCGTGCCGGCCAGCAGGGTGAACAGGGCCGGGGAGTCGCCGGGGAACAGGATCCAGGTCACGGTGGGCCGGCCCGTGGCGGCGTAGGACATGGGCAGGATGTGCACGCACATGATGGCGATCAGCGCCAGCCCGCGGGCGGCGTCGAGGCCCACCGAGCGCCTGGTGGTGCGCCGGGCGGCACGGCCGTTGCCGCCCGCCGCGGGCGGGTCCTCGGTGGTGCGCTCCCTCATGGATGGTCGTCCTGTTCGTCGGGTCCGGCCCTCGGAGTCGGGCTGCGGAGTCGGGCCGCGGGCGCGACCATCTTCGCACCCCGCGGCATCCCGGCCAACCGGGACGGGCCGGCCGCGCTGTCCACCCTTGTGCGATCGCACACTGCAGGGGGCCGGGCTCCCGCCGCCGGTCCCCGTCACACCGCGGCGGCGTGCTCCTCGACGAGTCGGCGCACGGCGTCCTTGCAGCCCCCGCAGCCGGTCGAGGCGCGGGTGGCGCAGCCGACCTCCTCGACCGTGGCGGCGCCCATCCCCACGGCCTCGGAGATCCGGCCCCTCGTGACGCCGGCGCAGTGGCAGACCGTCGACTCGGGCGTCAGCCGGGCCTCCTGCTGCGCCCCGGCGTCCGGGCCGTCGGGGCGCAGCAGGACGCTCGGGTCCGCGGGCACGGGCTCGCCGCGGTCGTGCAGCAGCCCGATCCCTGCCGCGGAGCGGGGCAGGCCGAGCACGATGTAGCCCTCGAGCGTGCGGTCCGCCCGCAGCACGAGCTTGGCGTAGGTGCCGGCGGCGCCGTCCGCCCACTGCACCACGGTCCCGCCGTCCGGGCGGGGTTCCCAGGGCAGTCCCCCGACCGTCCCGGCGCAGGCGAGCTCCACCTGGTGGGCCTTGAGCCGCACCGCGCCGGCGGTCCCGGTGGTCAGGGGCGCGAGCACCGCCGTCCCGCCCTCGGCCACGGCGTCCAGCTCCGCGCGGAAGCGGGCGGCCAGCCACTCCGCCTGCCGCCAGCCGGGGCCCACGAGACCGGACGGGCCCATGCCCTCCCGCCCGGGGCAGACCCGGCAGGACGGGTCCCTGCACAGCACCTCGGCGCAGTCACCGACCGCGAACACCCGCTGCTCGACGTCGGCCTCGAGCTCGTGGTCGACCACGATCCCGCGGGCCGTGCGCAGCCCGGCGCCCTCGGCGAGCTCCGTGCGCGCCGTGACGCCGACCGACAGCAGCAGCAGCTCGCCCGGCACGGTCCGGCCGTCCTCGAGGACGAGCCCGCGGAAGGACCGGTCCTCGTCGAGGAGGACCTCGCGCGCCGGGGTCCCGGAGACCACCTCCACGCCGGCGTCCGCGAGGGCGCGGCCCAGCAGCGCGCCGGCGGGGGCGTCGAGGGAGCGGGTCAGCACCCACGGGGCGTGGTGGACCACGGTCACCGGGCAGCCGGCCTCGCTCGCCGCGAGCGCGGCCTCGAGCCCGAGCACGCCGCCGCCCAGGACCACCACCCGGCCCCGCCGTTCGACGACGGCGCGCACGGTCCGGGCGTCGCGCAGGTCCCGCAGCGCGGTGACCCCGGCGGGCAGGTGCTCGTAGGCGCCGGGGTCCGGGTTGATCCCGCGCAGCACGGGGAGGTTCGGGCGGGCCCCGGTGGCGAGCACGAGGCGGTCGTAGCCGAGCTCCCGGGACCCGCCGGTCCGCCCGTCGGTGAGGTGCAGGAGCCGGCGGGACCGGTCGATCCGGGTCACCTCCGTGCCGAGCAGGACCTCGACCCCGGCCCCGGCGAGGGCCCCGGGGTCGGACAGGCCCATCGTGGCGAGCTCGGCGCGGCCCATCGCGTGCTCGCCCACGAGCACCCGGTTGTAGGCCGGGTCGGTCTCCCCGCCGATCACGGTGAGGCGGATCGTGCCCGCGGCGGCGAGGTCGGTGACGTCGTCGACGAACCGTGCGGCCACGGGGCCGAAGCCGATCACGACCACGTGCTCGCCGGGCCGCATGGGGGTGCCCGTCGAGCGGGTGGGACGGTGCGGGGTCATCGGGTCGTCTCCTCGGCGGCGAGCGCCCGGACGGTGACGGAGCCCGCCTTGAACTCGGGCATGGACGAGACCGGGTCCACGGCCGCAGCGGACACGAGCCGGTTGGCGGTCTGCGTCCCGGCGTAGTGGAAGGGCAGGAACACCGTGTCGGGGCGGATGTCGGCGCTCAGCTCGGCGCGGGCCACGGCGCGGCCGCGGGCGCTGGTCAGCTCCACCGCGGCGCCGTCGCGGATGCCGAGCGCGGCCGCGGTCGCGGGGTGGATCTGCAGCCCGGCCTCGGGCCGGGCCTCGCGCAGGGAGGGCACGCGGCGGGTCTGGTTGCCGGACTGGTAGTGCTCCAGGTACCGGCCGGTGGTCAGTGTCAGGGTGCCGGGCCGGTGCAGCGGCTCCCGGCGGTGCGCCCGCGGGCTCGGGTCCACGGCCCGGCCGGCGGCGCGCGGGCGGACCGGGACGAGCACGGCCCGCCCGTCGGGGTGGCCGAAGCGGTCGAGGAAGACGCGGGGCGTGCCCGTGGCCGCCCCGGCGGGATGCGGCCACCAGCAGGCCTCGTCCGCGTCCAGGGCGGCCCACCCGATTCCCGAGTAGTCGGCCTTCCCGCCGGCGGAGGCCCGGCGCAGCTCCTCGAAGACCTCCTGCGGCTCGGGGCTGAACGTCCCCGGGGCCCCGAGCCGGCGGGCCAGCTCGGCCATGATCCACAGCTCGTTCCGGGCCCCGGGCGGCGGATCGACCGCGCGGCGGCGGCGCAGCACCCGGCCCTCGAGGTTCGTCATGGTGCCCTCCTCCTCGGCCCACTGCAGCACCGGCAGCACCAGGTCGGCGAACTCGGCGGTCCCGGAGAAGAAGAAGTCGCAGACCACCAGGAAGTCCAGCGCCTGCAGCCCGCGGACCACGGCGTCCGTGTCCGGGGCGCCGATCACCACGTCGGAGCCGTTGACCCACAGGCAGCGCACGCCGTGCTCGGTGCCGAGGGTGGTCAGCAGCTCCACGGCCGGGATGCCGGGGCCGGGCAGGTGCTCCGGGTCCACGCCCCACACGCCGGCCACGTGCGCGCGGGCGGCGGGGTCCGTGATGCTGCGGTAGCCGGGCAGCTGGTCGGCCTTCTGGCCGTGCTCACGCCCGCCCTGCCCGTTGCCCTGCCCGGTCAGGGTGCCCCAGCCGGAGCCCTCGCGGCCGGGCAGGCCGAGGAGCAGGGCCAGGTTGATCGCGGCGGTCGCCGTGTCCGTGCCGTCGACGTGCTGCTCCACCCCGCGCCCGGTCAGGACGTAGGTCCCCCGCCGCTCGCGCGCCAGAAGGCGGGCGGCGCGGCGGATCCGCTGCGCCGGGACGCCGGTGACCTGCTCGACCCGCTCGGGCCACCACGCGCTGACGCTCGGTAGGAAGGACTCGAGCCCGGTGGTGCGCCGCTGCAGGTACGCCCGGTCGGCGAGTCCCTCGTGCAGGACCACGTGGGCCAGGCCCAGCAGCAGCACCAGGTCGGAGCCGGGGGTGGGCTGCAGGTGCAGTCCGCCGTCGTCGTCGGTCATCCGGGCCGTGGCGGAACGGCGGGGGTCGACGACGACGAGGCCCCCGTGCCGGCGGGCGTGCTGCAGGTGCTGGACGAACGGGGGCATGGTCTCGGCGGGGTTCGTGCCCAGCAGCAGCACGGTGTGGGCGTCGTCGAGGTCCGTCACGGGGAACGGCAGGCCCCGGTCCATGCCGAGCGAGCGGTTGGCCGCGGCCGCGGCGGAGGACATGCAGAACCGGCCGTTGTAGTCGATCCGTGAGGTCCGCAGGGCCACGCGCGCGAACTTCCCCAGCTGGTAGGCCTTCTCGTTGGTCAGCGACCCGCCGCCGAAGACGCCGACGCCGTCGGGGCCGTACCGCTCCTGGGCCGCCCGGAACTCTCCGGCCATCCGGTCCAGGGCCGTCTCCCAGGACACCTCCTGGAAGACCCCGTCCGCCCCGCGCAGCAGCGGCGCGGTGAGCCGCGAGGGGTCGGCGAGCAGCTCCGCCGAGGTCCACCCCTTCCGGCACATCCCGCCCCGGCTGGTGGGGAACTGCCGTGCGGCGACCTCGGGGAAGCCCTGTTCCGCGGCGGTCTCCGATCCGGGGTCGAGGGTCATGGCGCACTGCAGGGCGCAGTACGGGCAGTGGGTGGCCGTGGTGCTCATGCGGGCGGCTCCTGCGAGGGGATCGGCGGGACGGGATCGGTGGTGCCGGCTCAGATGTGGCTGTCGCCCATCTCGGTGCCCCTGCGCAGGTAGCAGAACCAGGTCACGCCGAGGGCCACCAGGTAGAACGCCACGAAGCCGTGGAACGCCGCGCTGTAGGCGCCCGTGGTGCTGTTGGAGAGGTTCAGGGCCTGCGGGATCATGAAGCCGCCGTACGCGCCGACCGCTCCGATCAGGCCCAGCGCGGCCGAGGCCCGGCGCTCGGTGGACACGGCGACGTCCTGCTGCTGCCGCAGCCCCAGCACCCGGTAGATCGAGGGGATCATCCGGTACGTGGAGCCGTTGCCCATGCCGGCCGCGGTGAAGAGCAGCAGGAACAGGCCGAGGAACAGCCAGAAGTTCGCCAGCGGCAGGGTCAGCACCACGGCGAGCGCGAGCAGCGCCATCACCGCGAACACCGCGACCGTCATCGGGGCGCCGCCGAAGCGGTCCGCGAGCCGGCCGCCCCAGGGGCGGGAGACCGAGCCGACCAACGGGCCGAGGAACGCCAGGGAGAGCGCCGCGGCGCCCACGCCGATGGACGAGAACTCCGGGAACGTGTCCGCGATGAGCTTGGGGAACACGCTGGAGAAGCCGATGAAGGAGCCGAACGTGCCCACGTAGAGGAAGGACATGACCCAGAAGTGGGGCTCCCGGACCGTGGCCAGGGACCCCGCGACGTCCCCCTTGGCGTGGGAGAGGTTGTGCATGTGCTTCCGGGCGCCCCACGCGGCGACCAGGATGAACGGCACCCAGATCCACCCGGCGAGCGGGAGGTCGAGGGCGCCGGCGGCCAGGGCGGTGACCGCGATCGGGACGAGCAGCTGGGCCACGGCCGTGCCGAGGTTGCCGCCGGCCGCGTTGAGCCCCAGCGCGTACCCCTTCTCCCGCACGGGGTAGAAGTAGGTGATGTTGGCCATCGAGGAGGCGAAGTTGCCGCCGCCGAAGCCGGCCGTGGCCGCCAGCAGCAGCATGACCCCGAACGGGGTGCCCGGATCCGCGACCGCCATTGCCAGGCCCACGGTGGGGACCAGCAGCAGCAGGGCCGAGATCACGGTCCAGTTCCGGCCGCCGAACCGGCCGACCATGAAGGTGTACGGGATGCGCAGCGTGGCGCCCACCAGGGACGGGATGGAGATCAGCCAGAAGATCTGGGAGTCGCTGAAGGCGAAGCCCGCCGCCGGCAGGTAGATGACGGTGATGGCCCACAGCTGCCAGACGGCGAAGCCGAGGAACTCCGCGACGACGGACCACTTCAGGTTGGTGCGGGCGATCGGGCGGCCGGTGCTCTCCCAGAACACGGGGTCCTCGGGGCGGTAGCCGTCCAGCCAGCGACCGGGCCGCTCGCGCAGGGCGAGCGGCGGCGTCGGCGTGCGTGCCTGCGTGGTGGCCGGGTCGGGATGCAGTTCTGAGCTCACGGGTGACCTCCTGGGCGAGCGGGGCGGAGCACGGCGGCGTGCGATGCTCCCACGCTAGGAACCCCGTGTTTCCGTCCCCGGCGGAAGGAGTAACGCCCCGGTGCACTTCCACTCACACGGCGGCGGTGGCCCTGTGAGGCCGCCGGCTCCCCCGCCCTCCTCGCCGCGCCGAGCCCCCGGTCACCGGCGCCCCTCGGGCGCCGAGTCCCCCAACCACCGGGGCCCACTGACGCCGAGTCCCCAACCCGGTGCCAAATCCCCACGCATCCACGTGGGCAAATGCCACCGGCCTGGGGACTCGGCGTCAGGTCAGCGCTCGGCCACCGTCCGGGAGATGCCTTTAGAGGTGCGGGCCACCAGCTTCTCGAGCGGGCCCTGACCCACGGCGCGCTGCCACGCCACGGCGATCAGGCCGAACGCGGCCACCTGCATCCAGAACCAGAACCCCGGGTGGAGGTCGTAGACCCCCGTGGCGAGGAACAGCAGGTGCAGGGTGTAGAGCGTGAACGTCATGGACCCGGCGGCCGCCAGGGGCGTGAGCGCCTTGCCGATCAGCCGGGCCAGGAGCAGGAACGCCCCGAGCGCGAACGCGGCCATGCCGAGGCTCAGGAGCAGCGCCACAGGCGTGTTGCTGTGCGGGGCGGGCACCATGAGCCACCACAGCGTGGTGGTCGGCAGGGACGGGTCCGGGCCGAAGACGAGGATCGCGTCGATCTGCTCCTCGGACAGCCACGGGGTGGCCTCCCAGATCCGGTCGTAGACCCCGAGGACCAGCAGCGCCACCATGGACACCGTCCAGGAGAGCAGGGCCAGCGCCGCGCCGGCGCCCAGGAGCCACAGCTGCACCCGCCGGCTCGTGAGGTTCATCCGGCCCAGGGCGATGCCCGCGCACAGGTAGGCCATGTACGGCAGGGCCGGGTAGGTGCCGGTCAGCAGCAGCTGGGAGAGGACGGTGACGGGCTCCGTGACCAGGTTCCACAGCGTGGGGTTGCTGTGGACGTGGGCGGGCAGGACGTCCAGGGACCACTGCATCAGGAACGGGGCCAGCACGGTGAACGCCGCCGCGCTGATCAGCAGGTGGCGGATGCGCAGCCCCAGGAACGGGATGGCGAGCAGGAAGAACATCCCGTAGTAGATGAGGATGTTGTTCACCGGCGGGGCCACGAAGCCAACGAGGAACCCGACGAGGGCGATCACCGCGGCGCGGCCCACCAGCCCCGCCCGGTCCCCGGTCAGGCGCCGGCCCGTGTGCGGGGTGCGGCCGCCGGAGAGGAACGCGAGGCTCACCCCGGCGAGCATGGCGAAGAGGGCGGCCGAGTGCCCGGCGAACAGGGACCAGCTCAAGGAGGCGCGCTCGTTCTCCGCGTCCCAGTAGGGCAGGGTGTGCACCGCGACCATCCCGAGCAGGGCGAAGCCCCGGGCGGCGTCCACGCCGACCAGCCGGCGCCGGGTGCGCTTCCCGGAGGCGCCGGGAACGTTGAGCACCGCGTTGCCCCCGCCACGCGTGGCGGCCGCGTGCTCAGCGCTCACGGGTCGTTCCTCCGGCGGGCACGGTCTCGAGGACGTCGGCGTGCAGCGGGCGGATCGGGTTGCCGCCCCAGGTGCTGCCGGCGGGCACGGTCTCCTGGGCCATGACCAGGGAGCCGGGGCCCACGGTGGCGCCGGCCTCCACGGTGCTGCCGGGCAGGACGAAGCTGTTGGGCCCCAGGGTGGAGCCCGCCTCCATCGACACGGGCTGCAGCCGCATGATGCGGTCGTGGAAGAGGTGGGTCTGGAGCACGGTGCCGCGGTTGACGGACACGCCCCGGCCCAGGTGCACGAGGTCGAACTCCGGCAGCCACCAGGTCTCGCACCACACGCCGCGCTCGATCCGGGCGCCCATCAGCCGGGCCCAGACGTTGAACACCGGGGAGCCGACGGCCAGCCGGATCAGACCGGGCACGGCCAGGGACTCCGCGAAGGTGTCGGCGAGCTCGTTGCGCCACACGAAGGAGCTGAACAGCGGGCGCTCGCCCTCGCGGAAGCGGCCCATCAGGGCCCACTTGACCAGCACGGGGATCAGGGCGGCCACCACGCCGGCGGCGAGCACCACGGGCGTGGCCCACAGCAGCGCCGAGACGATGCCGTCGAGGCCTCCCCCGGCCTGCATGTAGATCGTGGTGAGCACGAACACGATCGCGAGGTCCAGCCACGCGGTGACCATGAACGGCAGGGCGCGCAGCGACTCGACGAGCGTGCGGGCCACGACCAGCCGGCGGCGCGGCCGGTAGGTGACGGCCTCGTCCGCCGCGTCGGTGACGCGGCTGATCGGCTCGGGCATCCGGCCCAGCCAGGACGTGCCGCGCTCGGCGTCCGCCGGGGCGGAGGACAGCACCGCGACCAGGGAGTCCTCGGGGACGTCCCGGTCCGGTCCCACGATCGCGGAGTTGCCCACGAAGGATCGCTCCCCCACGGTCGAGGGGCCCACGTGGATCCAGCCGAAGCCGATGCGGGCGGAGCTGACCATCGAGTGGTCGGCCATGAAGGAGCCGGACTCGAAGGTGGTGAGGTGCGGCAGGGTCTCCACGGTGGAGATCTCCACCTGGTCGCCCACCCGGGCGCCCAGCAGCCGCAGGAAGAACGGCGTGGCGATGGAGGCGTAGACGGGGTAGGTGGAGACGAGGCTCTTCTGCAGCAGCACGCCCGTGAGCCACACGGCCCAGCCCACGGTCCCGTCGGCGGGGTGGTGGCCGGGACGGATCAGCAGGGCGAGCGCCCGCACGATCAGCACGAGCACGGCGAGGTAGACGAGCACCGTGAGCACGGCGAAGACGGGAACCCACAGGGCCATGACGGGGAAGACGAGCTCGTAGAGCTCGATCCCGCGGACCTGGCTGTAGACGATCAGCGCGCCGGGGACCACGGCCAGCACGGGCAGGAGCCCGACCGTGCCGAGGCCCAGCGCGTACAGCAGCCCGGTCAGGAACCGGTTGCTGCGGCCGGGGCCCCACTCGAGCCAGGACTCACCGGCGGCGCCGAGGTCCACGAGCGGGGAGCCGCCCTGCAGGCGGCCGGCGGGGACGGTGCCGGTGACGTGGGAGCCGGGGTCGACCTCCGCGCCGGTCCCGACGACCGCGCCCGGGCTCAGGAGCGTGCGGGTGCCGACACGGGCGTTCTCGCCGACGGTCACGCCGTCGAGGTGGAAGACGTCCCCCTCGAGCCAGTAGCCGGAGAGGTCCACCTCGTGCTCGACGGCGGCGCCGTCGCCGATGCGGGCCATGCCGCTCACGGGAGGCATCGTGTCGAGGTGGGTGTGCTGTCCCACCCGGTTGCCGAGCAGCCGGAAGAACAGCACCATCACGGGGGTGCCCATGAGGGGCTCGAACTTGTTGAGGATCAGGATCCGCTCGGCCATCCAGACCCGCAGGTGGGTCCAGGAGCCGCGGGCGTGGGCGCCGGGGCGCAGCCGGAAGGTCAGCAGCCGGATGAACAGCGCGGTGAGCAGCAGCCGGCCGGGCAGGGCGAAGAGCACGAGCCAGCCGACCACCAGCGGCAGCAGCGGCGGGTTCGGGACCCAGCCCGCGCCCAGCACGTTGAAGAGCAGCCAGACGACGATCGCGGCGCCGACCACGTAGCGCAGGCCCGAGACGGCGTAGAGGCCCACGAGGAAGGGGACCTGCACGAGGCCGTTCCAGCGCGGGACGTCCGCCACCCGGCGGGACCGCGCGGCGTCCTGGGCGACGACGTCGACGCGCGCCAGCGTGGTCAGGTACTCGTGCATCCCGGCGAGCGTGGGGTTCCGGTAGATCTCGGCGATCGCGGCGTCCGGGTAGGTGCGGCGGATCTCGGAGACGAGCTTGGCCACGGCCACGGACGTGCCGCCGAGGACGAAGAAGTCGCTGTCCTCGTCGATGGGCAGGGGGCCGAGCTGGTCCGCCCACAGGGCGGCGAGCCACTCGAGCTCGGCGTCGATCTGCGAGGCCTCCGTGGCGGCACCGGCGGAGGGCAGCGGCCAGGGCAGGGCCTTGCGGTCCACCTTGCCGGAGGTCTTGAGGGGCAGCTCGTCCATCAGGGTCAGCGCGGGCACCATCTGGCCCGGCAGCCGGTCGGCGAGCAGGCGGCGGGCGACCTGGAGGTCCACCGAGCCGGGGGCCTCGGCCACGAGGTAGCCCACGAGGACCTGGTTGCCGGCCGGGGTGGTGTGCACGGCGGCGGCGCCGGCCTGCACGCCGGGCAGCCGGGACATCTGCTCGTCGATCTCGCCCATCTCGACGCGCCGGCCCGAGATCTTGACCTGGTCGTCGGCGCGGCCCACGAAGACGATGCCCTCGGGGTCGGCGCGCACGAGGTCCCCAGAGCGGTAGGCCCGCTCCCAGCCGAGGGAGTCCATGGGCGCGAACTTCTCGGCGTCCTTGGCCGGGTCCAGGTAGCGGCCCAGTCCCACGCCGCCGATGATCAGCTGGCCCTCCTCGCCCCAGCGCACGGGGTTGCCGGAGGTGTCGACGACGGCCAGCTCCCACCCGGGCAGCGGCAGGCCGATGCGCACGGGCGGTTCGCCGGTGAGCACGGCGCCGGTCGCGATGACCGTGGCCTCGGTGGGGCCGTAGGTGTTCCAGACCTCGCGGCCGGGGTGCACGAGGCGGGCGGCGAGCTCGTTGGGGCACGCCTCCCCGCCGAAGATGAGCAGGCGGATGCGGCTCAGCGCCTCGGCCGGCCACATCGACGCGAGCGTCGGCACCGTGGAGACGGCGGTGATGTCCCGCTCGACGAGCCACGGCCCGAGGTCGGTGCCCGAGCGCACGACGGCGCGCGGGGCCGGGACCAGGGCGGCGCCGGAGCGCCAGGCCAGCCACATCTCCTCGCAGGAGGCGTCGAAGGCCACCGAGAGCCCGGCCATCACGCGGTCGCCCGGGCCCAGCGGGCGCTTGGGCAGGTAGAGCTCGGCCTCGGCGTCCACGAGCGCGGCGGCCGAGCGGTGGCTGATCGCCACGCCCTTCGGCTTGCCGGTGGACCCGGAGGTGAAGATGATCCAGGCGTCGTCGCCCGTGCCGGGCTGCCGGCAGTCCGCGCCCGCTCGGACGCCGCTGCGCGGCCGGAGGGTCAGGTCGGCGCCGTAGACGGCGCAGACCGCAGCCTCCTCCCAGACCGTGCTCGCCCGCTCGTCGGGGTCGTCGAAGTCGACCGGGACGTAGGAGGCCCCGGCGAAGATCGTGCCGAGGACGGCCACGTAGAGGTCCACGGTGCCGGAGGGCACGCGGATGCCCACGCGGTCCCCGCGGCCGATGTCGAGGTCCCACAGGCGCTGGGCCTGGGCCTCGACGCGCTCGAGGAACTCGGCGTAGCTGAGCACGGTGGTCCCGTCGTCGACGGCCACCGCGTCCGGGTGGCGCGAGACCGTGTCCATGACGATGTCCACGAGCGTGCGCGGTGCGGGCGCGGACGAGACGGGGAAGACGGCGCGGCCCGGGACCTGCGGCATGGGCTGCGTGTGCAGGGCGCGGTCGAGGACGTCACCGCCCTCGGCCGGTTCCTGCTCCGCGTACCGGTCCTCGAGCAGGTGCCGTCCGCCTCCCTGGCGGGTCGAGCCGCTGCGCGTGGTTGGGCGCACTGTCATTGATTCCCCCATCGACTTTTCCGCCGCTGCGGATCTGCGCAACGGCCGGTGCCGGCGGGAGAGATGGGCTCAGGGACCGGACGGACCGGTTGGAAGGCTCCCTGGAAGCACGCGCGGATCAGCGCGGTACCGGCAGTGATCGTTCGGCCTCGATGCCCCCGGCATCGGCCTGCCCCCTGAACCGGCTCCCCTGCCAGCTCTGCTTACTGCACCGTACGGTCGGTGCTGTTGCATATGCAAGCCGAGAGGCAGCCCGTGGTCCGTTCCCGGTGCGCTGCCTCCCCCGCTGCGCCCCGGCAATCCGCGGATCCCCCGCTGACCAGGGACGACGACGAGATATCAGTCACGTCCCCCTGCCGCGGCCTCCGTCGAGAGCTCCGTCGGGGGCTCCTCCGGGCGCGCGGCCGACCGCTCCCCGGCGGTCATCGCCGCGTCGAGCACCCGGGCCTCGGGCAGCTCGAAGTGGTCCACGCCCTCGCGGTAGCGCACGCTGGTCCGCTCGTAGCCGGCGTCCTCGTACCAGGCGTGCCCGGCGGCCGCCGCGGAGAGCGCGTCGAACGGCGCCCAGGGGTCGGTGCCGTCGTCCTCGAGGCCCACGTCCCAGTGCAGGACCAGTTGCTCGAGCTGCTCGTCCGTCGGCTCCGAGGACCCGGAGGACGGCGCCCCGCCGCCGCCGGAGAGCACTGCGCCGCCGCCCTGCAGGAAGTCCGCGCGGTCGGCCAGCAGCTCGTAGCTGATGAACTCGGCGCCGCCGGAGTAGCCGTGCAGCCACGTGCGGGAGCGGTCGAGGTCGTACTCGGCGAAGATCTCCTGCTCGGCCAGGGCCAGGAACCACTCGGCGTTGCCGTCGAGGTCCTCCCACCAGGTGGGCTCGCCCTGCCGGTCGGGGGTGCGGGGCGCCACGAGCACCGCGTTGTGCGAGCGTGCGACCTCCGCGAGGCACGAGACCTTGTGCTGCGGGTGGTAGTACTCGTAGGCCCCGTCCCCGTGCAGCCGGAAGACGACGCCGACCGGCTCGCCCCAGTCGATGCCGTCGGCGAAGACGTGGTAGCTGCTGGTCGTGCCGTCGTGCTCGAAGGCGACGTCGAGCCGGTCGGAGGGGCCCTCCGTCCAGCGCAGGCCGCCGGAGCGCACCGGGCCGTCGTGGAGCGGGCCGATCCCGCCGCGCGGGGCGATGCGCACGTCCTCGAGGCCGTAGGGGGCGCAGGAGACCTGCTCCTCGGGCGCCGGGGCCGGCTGCCACACCCAGCGGCCGGCGAGCGTCGCGGCGACCAGGGCCAGGAGGACCCCGGTGAGAATGGCCACATCGAGGAACCGGCGGGAACCGCGGCGCGGCGCGGCCCCGCCCGGTCCCGTCTGCGTTTTCACCCGTTCATCCTAGGGGGAGGCGCCGTGCGCGGCCCGCCCCCGATTTTTGGGTTCGCAACGTCTCCCCCATAATCGGCCAGGACCGTTCGGGGGGACGGCGCCCCCCACTTCCTCCTTCCGTGGTCCGTCCACCCACCAGAGGAGAAGATTCCGCGTGAGCATCACCGCACGCCCCCGGGCCGAGCACAGCGCTCCTGAGATCCAGGAGCAGCTGCCTTCCCGGGACGGGCTGCGCCGCAGCCTCAAGCCCCGGCACCTGACCATGATCGCGATGGGCGGGGCCATCGGCACCGGGCTGTTCGTGGCCTCGGGCAACACCATCGCCACCGCCGGCCCCGGCGGGGCGCTGCTGGCCTACGTGGTCATCGGCTTCATGGTGTTCCTGCTCATGCAGTCCCTGGGCGAGATGGCCACCTACCTGCCCGTCTCCGGGGCCTTCGAGGAGTACTCCACCCGCTTCGTGAGCCCCTCCTTCGGCTTCGCCATCGGCTGGAACTACTGGTACAACTGGGCGATCACCGTCGCCGCCGAACTCGTCGCCGCGGCCCTGATCATGCGCTACTGGTTCCCCGAGACCCCTTCCTGGATCTGGTCCGGGACCTTCCTGGCGATCCTCTTCGCCCTCAACGCACTCAGCGCCCGCGCCTACGGCGAGAGCGAGTTCTGGTTCTCCCTCATCAAGGTCGTCACCATCGTGGTCTTCCTCGTCCTGGGGATCCTGATGATCGTCGGGATCCTGGGCGGGCAGTCGCCGGGCTTCGAGAACTGGACCACCGGGGAAGCGCCCTTCGTGGGCGGCGGGGCCGGGATCCTGGCGATCTTCATGGTCGCCGGCTTCTCCTTCCAGGGCACCGAGCTCGTCGGGGTCGCCGCCGGTGAGGCCGAGGACCCCGAGCGCAACGTGCCCCGGGCCATCCGCACCGTGTTCGTGCGGATCCTGCTCTTCTACGTCGGGGCGATCACCGTGATCGGCTTCCTCATCCCCCACACCAGCCCCCAGCTGCTGGGCAGCGGGGTCCAGGACATCTCCATCTCCCCCTTCACCCTGGTCTTCGAGAACGCCGGGGTGCTCGCGGCGGCCTCGGTGATGAACGCGGTGATCCTCACCGCGATCCTCTCCGCGGGCAACTCCGGGCTCTACGCCTCCACCCGCATGCTCTGGGCCCTGGCCGAGGGCGGCAAGGCCCCGCGCTTCCTGGCCAAGGTCAACCGCCGCGGGGTGCCCATGAACGCCCTGATCGCCACCACCGTGGTCGGCGCAGCCTGCTTCCTCACCACCTTCATCGGCGACGGGGACGCCTACGTGTGGCTGGTCAGCGCCTCGGGCCTGGCCGGGTTCATCGTGTGGATGGGCATCGCCTGGAGCCACTACCGCTTCCGCAAGGCCTACACCACCCAGGGCCACGACCTCGCCGACCTGCCCTACCGGGCCCGGTTCTTCCCGCTGGGCCCGGTGGTCGCCCTGGGGCTGTGCGCCGTGGTGATCCTCGGGCAGAACTACCAGGCCTTCCTCGGGGACCTGGACCTGACCGCCGCGCTGAGCGCCTACATCGGCCTGCCGCTGTTCCTGGCCCTGTGGGCCGGACACCGGCTCCTCACGGGCAGCCGCATGGTCCGCTACGAGGACGCCGACCTCACCCGCGCCCACGACTGACCGCACACGACCCTCCACCCACCGAGCCCCCAGCTTGCGGGCACCCCTGCCGCCGAACCCCCACCCGCCGGGCGGCCCCGCCGCCGAGCCCCCACGCCCCGGCCGGTGCTGCCGCCGAGCCCCC
>NZ_JBISWK010000180.1:0-12221 GCF_044462205.1 Kocuria rhizosphaericola
GGGGGCTCGGCGCCGGGGGCGAGTGGATCGTGGGGACTCGGCGCGGAGAGTCCGCGCAGAGAGGCGGCGCGGAGAAGCGGCGCAGAGCCAGAAAGAGAGGGAGCGGCGGGGAGACGGAGAGCAGGGCTGGCCCCGGAGCCCCTCAGGCCACCGAGCGGTAGCGCGAGACCACCACGTTTACGAGCTCGGCCGGGACCTCCCCCTCCGGCACGGCCAGCGGCTCGGTGTCCACGTCCGCCCCGGCCGCCTGCGAGAGCCCCAGGAAGTAGCCCGGCGCCAGCAGGTAGTTGGCCACGACGACACGACCCCCGCCCGCCAGGCCCGCCCGGGCATCCGACACCGCCTCGGCCACGCGGGGGCGCACGGCGGCCAGGTAGGACACGGTCACGGGGCGGCCCAGCTCCTCGGCCAGCAGCTCCGCCACCGCGGCGCAGTCCGCCACCGCGCGGCGGTCCGAGGACCCGGCGGTGGCGAGCACCACGGCGTCGCGCTCCCCCAGCGGCGCCCCGGCGGCCGCGCACGCCTCGTGCACCCGCCGGGCGAGCAGCCGGGCCAGCGCCGGGTCCGGGCCCAGGGCGGCCGAGACGCGGTGGAGATCGTCGGCGGCGACCGCCTCGGCCACGTCCACGTAGACGTGGTAGCCGGCGGAGAGCAGCAGCGGGACCACCACCGCGGGGCGGCCGGCGAACTGCCCGGTGCGCTCGACCAGGTCGGGAGTCTGCACGTCCACCCACGTGGGGACCACCTCGACGTCCGGCAGCTCGGCGGCCACGGCGTCCACGAGCCGCTGCACGGCGGTGCGCCCGGCCGGTGAGCGGGTGCCGTGGGCGCAGGCGAGCAGGACGGGGGGCTCGGGAGTCGTCATGGATCCCAGCCTACGATCGGCGCCCGAGGAAGGGCGTCCGCGTCACGCGGCGTCACGGGGGCAACCGTGCTGTAACACTCGTGCCGCATCCTGGTAGGGACGCACGACCCCCCGCTCGCCCCCTGGAGGACCGCATGCTGCTGACCGCCGACCTCACCGACGTCCCGGTGCTCGTCCTCGGTGACCCGCACGACGCCCGGCGCGCCCGGCACCGCTACGAGGCGGCCGGCGCCGCCGTCCGCTCAGTGGCCGAGCCCGCGATGCTCGGCCCGGCGGACCTGGCGGGCGTCGCCCTCGCCGTGGTCGTCGGCCCGGCCGCGCAGCGCTGGCGCGAGGCCCTGCGCGCGGCCGGCGCCCGCGTGCCCGTGGTGCAGGAGCCCGCGGCCCGCACCGGGGGCCGCGTGACCCTGGTCGGCGGCGGGCCCGGCGCCGACGATCTCCTGACCGTGCGCGCCGTGGCGGCCCTGCGGGACGCCGACGTGGTCTTCGTCGACCGGCTCGCGCCCGCCGGCGCCGTGGCCGCCGCGGCCCCCGGTGCCGAGATCGTCCCGGTGGGCAAGACCCCCGGCCACCACCCCGTTCCCCAGTCGAGGATCCAGGACCTCATCGTGGAGCACGCCCTGGCCGGCCGCTCGGTGGTCCGGCTCAAGGGCGGTGACCCCTACGTCTTCGGCCGCGGCGCCGAGGAGCTCGCCGCGTGTGCTGCCCACGGCATCCCCGTGGACGTGGTCCCGGGGATCACCAGCGCGGTCTCGGTGCCGGGCGCGGCCGGGATCCCGGTGACCTTCCGCGAGGTGTCCCGGATGTTCACGGTCGCCTCCGGGCACGTGCCGTTCTCCGAGGCGGAGCTGACCCACTTCGCCGGTCTCGGCGCCGGCGGGGGCACGCTCGTGGTGCTCATGGGCGTGGCCACCCTCCCCCACCTCGTCGCCGGACTGGTCCGCAACGGCGCCGATCCCGCGACCCCGCTGGCCGTGGTCGAGCGCGGTTTCACCGACCGGCAGCGCTCCACCGTCACCACGCTGGCCACCGCGGTCGAGGACACCGCGGCGGCGGGCTGCGGCTCGCCCGCCGTCGTCGTCGTCGGACCCGTGGTCCGCCTGGCGACCGCCGAGCGGAACGCGTTCCTCGCGGAGGTGACCGCTCATGGCTGCTGAGGACCTGCCGCTGGCCGGCCGGGTGGTGGGCGTGACCGCGCACCGCCGCTCCGAGGACCAGATCGCGGCCCTCGAGCGCCGCGGCGCCCGCGTGCTGCACGCCCCCGCGCTGCGGGTGGAGCCGGTCGGCGAGGACGCCGGGCTCGCGGCCGCGTCCCGGGCGATGTTCGAGGCCCGCCCGGACCTGGTGCTGCTGACCACGGGCTACGGGCTGCGCCGCTGGCACGACGCGGCCGTGGCCCAGGGCTTCGACGCCGATCTGCTGCTGTGCCTGCGCGAGGCCGCCGTCTACGTGCGCGGCCCCAAGGGCCGGGGCGCGGTGCGCGGCCTGGGTCTGGACGACGCCGGCATGTCCGCGGACGAGACCACGGCGGGGCTCGTGGACCTCGTCCTGGCCGAGCACGGCGGCGACCTCACGGGGCGCACGATCGGCCTGCAGCTGCACGGGATCGCCGACGCCGTCCAGCGCCGCCGGCTCACCGACGCCGGGGCCCGCGTGCTCACCGTGACCCCCTACCGGTGGGCCTCCGCCGACGACGCCGGGCAGGTGCCGGTGCTCGTGCGCGAGGCCGCCGCCGGGCGGGTGGACGCCGTGACGTTCACCGCCGCCCCGGCCGTGGACGCGCTGTTCAGCACGGCGGAGGAGCTGGGGCTGCACGAGGAGCTGCTGGCCGCCTTCCGCGCCGGGATGCTCGCCGCGACCGTGGGTCCGGTGACGGCCGCGCCGCTGCTGGAGCTCGGGATCGAGCCACTCGTGCCCGAACGGTTCCGGATGGGCGCGATGCTCAAGCAGCTCACGGACGCCCTGTCCCGCGCGGGCACCGACGACGACGACGACGAACGGTAGCCGCCCCGACCGCGGGCGCAGGAGGCGGCCGCTCGGTGATGCGGGTCCACCCGGTGCCCGCTCAGCCGTCGATCACCGGCGCGCCAGGGGGCAGGACGATTGCGGGGGCGCGCCGGGGCGGGGGTCAGGGGAACCGGGGGTGCCCCGACGCACCCCTGCGACCGCTCGGCAACCGCCGACGTCGCAGGTCAGGCGAACCTTGGTGCGCCGTGGAACGAATGTAGCACTCCGCACCGAATTAGCGAATACTTTCCTGATGTAATTGTGACGGAACGGTCACGGCCCGCGGGCCGGCCGTGCCACCGGGTCCGCCCGAGGCGGCCGGTAGGCTGGGCGCGACCCGCCCGACCGTCGAAAGGCCGCCCGTGACCACCCCCCAGCTCGCCCCCTACGTCGACCACACGCTGCTCAAGCCGGAGGCGTCCCGCGAGCAGATCGCCACCCTGTGCGCGGAGGCCGAGCAGTACGGCTTCGCCTCGGTGTGCACCAACCCGGTGTGGACCTCGTTCGTGCGGGAGCAGCTGGCGGGCAGCGACGTGCTGACCTGCGCGGTCGTCGGCTTCCCGCTGGGTGCCTCCGCCACGGAGGTCAAGGCGTTCGAGGCCGCCACGGCCGTGGCCGCCGGGGCCGACGAGATCGACATGGTCATCGACATCGCCGCCGCCCGCGCCGGCGAGCGCGAGCGGGTCGAGGCGGACGTCCGCGCCGTCGCCGAGGCCGCCCACCAGGGCGGGGCCCGGCTCAAGGTGATCATCGAGACGTGCCTGCTGACCGACGAGCAGAAGGTCCTCGCCTGCGAGGCCGCCGTGGCCGCCGGCGCGGACTACGTGAAGACCTCCACCGGCTTCTCCAGCGCCGGGGCCACCGTGGAGGACGTCCGGCTGATGCGGGCGACCGTGGGCCCGGAGATCGGCGTCAAGGCCTCCGGCGGGATCCGCACCCGCGAGGACGCCCTCGCGATGATCGAGGCCGGCGCCTCCCGGATCGGCGCCAGCAGCGGTCCCGCGCTGCTCGGCTGAGCCCGCCGCACCCTCCGCGGCGCACCCGCGCAGGCCGCAGCCGAACGACTAGACTGACCGCGAACGCCTCCGCGGCCGACGCCGGCCGCCACCACCGTGAGAAGGATGGGATCCATGGCCAACCGAGCCCAGTCGTCCACCAGCACCTCGGCGGACGCGTCGACCGGCCGCAGGGGCGGCACCGACGTCCGCTCCCACTCGGGCCAGGGGCGCACGGTCAACAACCTCTTGTTCCTCGCGATCTGCATGGCCATCATGATCGGCAGCTTCATCGCCTTCGCCAGCTACCCCGACAGCCCCCTGGTCTGGATCGTCGGGCTGCTCCTCTACACCCTGGCCCTGCTCGTCCCGGTGGGCATCCTGCAGACGAGCACCGCGAAGAAGGCCGAGGGCGGGCGCACCCTCGCCATGGACGTCCCGCCGACCACCGAGGTCGCCGGCACGCCCACCACCGCGGAGAGCTTCCCGGACCGTCCCCGCGACATCGGCGCCCGGGACGCCGAGGTCCGCGCGGAGCACAAGGACGACCCCCTGGGCAGGGCCACGCAGTAGCCCGCCCCGCACGACGACGCACGGCCTCCTCCCGCATCCGTGGGCGGAGGCCGTCCGCGTTCGCGGTGGGAGGTGGTGACGCAAGGGCATCCGGGGCGTCGGTCCGTGCGACTAGACTGGACGCGAATGCCTCGCGGCCTCCCGTGGCCGCCCCTACTGATCAGAAGGATTGGATCCATGGCCAACAGAGCCCAGTCGTCCACCAGCACCTCGGCGGACGCGTCGACCGGCCGCAGCGGCGCCTCCGTGCGTTCGCACTCGGGCCAGGGGCGCACGGTGAACAACCTCGTGTTTCTCGCGGTCTGCATAGCCATCATGATCGGCAGCTTCATCGCCTTCGCCAGCTACCCCGACAGCCCCCTGGTCTGGATCGTCGGGCTGCTCCTCTACGCCCTGGCCCTGCTCGTCCCGGTGGGCATCCTGCAGTCCAGCACCGCGAAGCGGGCCGAGGGCGGGCGCACGCTCGCCATGGACGTCCCCTCGAGCACCGAGGTGCCCGGCGTGGACCGCACCGCCGCCGAGTTCGACGACGGCCCGCGGGACGCCCGCGAGCGCGACGCCCACACCGCCGCCGTCCACCACCAGGACAAGTACGGCAAGGCCACCGAGTAGCGCCTGAGCGGCCGGCGCCCCGGCCGCTCAGGGGTGCGCCGACGCAGGCACCGACGACGAAGGTCCCCTCCCGCACATCGGGAGGGGACCTCTTCCGTGCCCGGCGGGCGGGGGCGGCAGCCGCCGCACCCGCGCGTCAGGCCGTGGCCGGCTCCTTCGCGAAGACCGCCTCGACCACGCCGCGCGCCCACGCCAGCACCGCGCCGTCCACGAGGTCCTTGCCCCCGATCCGCTCGGTCTTGGGCTTGGGGATCAGCACCTGGGAGGTGTCGGTGCCGGGCACCGTCTTGACCTGCGCGCCCGGGTAGAGGCGGGTGAGCCGCATCTGCCGGGACTCGGGCAGGTCGGCCGGAGCGAAGCGGACCATGTTGCCCTGGGCCGCGACGTCGGTGAGGCCGGCGGCGCGGGCGGCCACCCGGAACCGGGCGACCTCGAGCAGGTTCTGCACGGGCTCGGGCACCTCGCCGTAGCGGTCCACGAGCTCGTCGGCGACCTCCTGGATCGCCTCCTCCGTGGCGGCGTTGGCGAGGTTGCGGTAGGCCTCGAGGCGCAGCCGCTCCCCCGGGACGTAGTCGTGCGGCAGGTACGCGTTGACCGGCAGCTCGATCTTCATCTCGGTGGGCCGCTCGTCCTCCTCGCCGCGGTACTCCGCGACGGCCTCGCCGACCAGGCGCAGGTACATGTCGAAGCCCACGCCGGCGATGTGCCCGGACTGCTCCCCGCCCAGCAGGTTGCCGGCGCCGCGGATCTCGAGGTCCTTGACGGCCAGCTGCATGCCGGCGCCGAGCTCGTTGTGGGCGGCGACGGCCTTGAGCCGCTCCAGCGCCGTCTCGGAGAGCGGCTTCTCGGCCTGGTACAGGAAGTAGGCGTAGGCGCGCTCGCGGCCGCGGCCCACGCGCCCGCGCAGCTGGTGGAGCTGGGAGAGCCCGTAGCGGTCCGCGCCGTCGACGATCAGGGTGTTGGCGTTGGCGATGTCCAGGCCGGTCTCCACGATGGTGGTGCACACCAGGACGTCGAACTTCTTCTCCCAGAAGTCCACGATGATCTGCTCGAGCCGGGACTCGGACATCTGCCCGTGCGCCACGGCGATCCGCGCCTCGGGCACGAGCTCGGCGATCTCCTTGGCCTTGCGCTCGATCGAGGACACCCGGTTGTGGATGTAGAACACCTGGCCCTCGCGCATGAGCTCGCGCCGGACCGCCGCGGAGACCTGCTTGTCGGTGTAGGCGCCCACGTAGGTGAGCACGGGGTGGCGCTCCTCCGGCGGGGTGGCGAGGGTGGAGGTCTCGCGGATGCCGGTCAGCGACATCTCGAGGGTGCGCGGGATCGGGGTCGCGGACATCGCCAGGACGTCCACGTTGGTGCGCATCGCCTTGAGCTTCTCCTTGTGCTCCACGCCGAAGCGCTGCTCCTCGTCGATGACCACGAGGCCGAGGTCCTTGAACTGGACCTCCTTGGACAGCAGCCGGTGCGTGCCGATCACCACGTCGATCGAGCCGTCCTTGAGCCCGGCGAGCGTCTCCCTGGTCTCCTTGGCAGTCTGGAACCGGGACAACGCGGCCAGGCGCACCGGGAATCCGGAGAACCGCTCGGTGAACGTCTCGGCGTGCTGCTGGGCCAGCAGCGTGGTCGGCACGAGCACGGCGGCCTGCTTGCCGTCCTGCACGGCCTTGAACGCCGCGCGCACCGCCACCTCGGTCTTGCCGTAGCCCACGTCCCCGGAGATCAGCCGGTCCATGGGGACCTCCCGCTCCATGTCCGCCTTGACCTCGTCGATGGTGGTCAGCTGGTCGGGCGTCTCGATGTAGGGGAACGCTTCCTCGAGCTCGCGCTGCCACGGGGTGTCCTCCGCGAACGCGTGGCCGCGGGAGGCCATCCGCGCCGAGTACAGGCGGATCAGCTCGTTGGCGATGTCCCGGACGGCCCTCTTCGCGGCGCGCTTGGTCTTGTTCCAGTCCGTCCCGCCCATCTTGGACAGGGTCGGGGCCTCGCCGCCCACGTAGTTGGTGACCTGGTCGAGCTGGTCGGTGGGCACGAACAGGCGGTCCCGCGGGCCGTTGCGCTTCGAGGGCGCGTACTCGAGCACCAGGTACTCGCGCACGGGCTTCGGCTGCCCGGGCTTGATCATCGCCCCGGCGATGGGCCGCTGGATGAGCTCCACGAACTGGCCGATGCCGTGCTGCTCGTGCACCACGAAGTCGCCCTGGCTCAGGGCCAGGGGGTCCACGGCGTTGCGCTTGCGCCGCACCGGGAGCTTGCGCATGTCCTTGGTCGTGTAGGGGCTGGCCTTGCCCAGCAGGTCCGCCTCGGTGAGCAGCACGATCCGCGGGCCGTCCAGGGCGAAGCCCTTGCCGGCCACCGCGGTGGTGAGCTCCACGATCCCGGGCTGCGGCTCCTCGGTGAGGGACTCGCGGCGGGCGGCCGGGATCCCGGCGTCGTGCAGCAGCTCCGCGATCCGGGCCAGCGGACCGGGACCCTCGGTGACGGCGACGACGCGCCAGCCGTCGGCCACCCGCCCCTGCAGGAACTCCAGCATCGCCTCGACGTCGCCGTGGAAGCCCAGCGGGTCCCGGGCGGCCACGCTGAGGGTGTCCGCGTCCGAGTCGAGCAGGGCGATGTCCTCCGCGGAGGTGTCTGCGTCCACGTCCTGGCCGGCCACCGCGTTGAGGTTGAGCGCGGTGACGGCCCACCAGCCGAGACCGGTCTCCAGCGCGGTGGCCCGGGCCTCGGCGAGGGTCTGGAAGGACCCGGAGGCCAGGGTGCGGCCCTCGCCGTCGTCGGCCCGGACGGCGTGCTCGGCGGAGCTGATGTCGATGGGCGCCGACTGCCCGTCCGAGGCGGAGTCCCACGCGGCGAGCAGGAACTCCTCGTTGGTGGCCACGAGGTCGTGGGCGCGGGTGCGGACCTTCTCGGGCTCCATGACCACCACGAGCGAGCCGGGCGGGAGCAGGGACAGCACGGGCTCCATGCCGTCCACGAGCAGGGGCGCGAGGGACTCCATGCCCTCCACGTAGATGCCGCCGGCGATCCGCTCGAGCATCGACTCGGCGCCGGGCAGGGAGTTCTTGAGCTTCGCGGCCCGGGACATCACGGACGGAGTGATGAGCACCTCGCGGCACGGCGGGGCCACGAGCCGATCGGGGTGGTCCCCGGTGGTCAGGGTGCGCTGGTCGGCCACGGCGAACCAGCGCAGCTCGTCGACCTCGTCGCCGAAGAACTCGATCCGCACCGGGTGGTCCTCGACCGGGGAGAAGACGTCGATGATCCCGCCGCGCACCGCGAACTCCCCGCGCCGGGTGACCATGTCCACCCGGGCGTAGGCGGCCTCGGCGAGCGCGCTCACAGCGGCGTCGAAGTCGAGCTCCTCGCCGCGGGCGAAGCCCACCGGGTCCATGTCCCCCAGGCCTTCGACGACGGGCTGGAGCACGGAGCGCACCGGGGCCGTCAGCACCCGCAGCGGGCGCTCGGCGTCCCGGCCGGCCAGCCGCCGCAGCACGTCGAGGCGGCGGCCCACGGTGTCGGAGCGCGGCGAGAGCCGCTCGTGCGGCAGGGTCTCCCAGGCCGGGAACTCCGCGACCTCCTCGGCCGGCAGGTACGCGCCCAGGGCCGCGGCGAGGTCCTCGGACTCGCGGCCGGTCGCGGTCACGGCCAGCAGCACCGGGGCGCGGTCGTCGGCCGGCGCCGGGGCATCGTCGAGGGCGCCGCGCAGCTGGGCGGTGAGCACCGCGCGCATCCCGTCCGGGGCGCTGATCACGGTCTCGGCACTGCGCTCCCCCGGCGGCAGACCGGCCTGGGTGCGGAGATTGGCGAAGGAGCGCTCCGCCCCGAGGGCGGCGAGCAGTCCGGACAAGGTCATGGGTGAGCAGTCTCCTGGGACGCTGAGTGGGGTGCTGGTGGAGCACAGAGGCTGTCGGAGCCAACGTTCGCGGGTCCCAGCTTACTCCCGGGCCCCGACAGCCCGGGTCCGGAGCGCACGGCCCGGAGCACGGCGCCCGCCTACCATGGGAGCACGCACCCGCCGCCGCCCGTCCACCGACCCAGGAGCCCTCCATGGCCGTCACCGCCTCCACCACCGTCCCCGCGCCGCTCGAGCAGGTCGTGGTGACCTTCTCCGACGAGGAGTTCATCCGGCACGTGACCCACCGCGCCGGGGCCACCCTGGAGTCGGTGGAGGTCGTCGGGGACGTCGAGGCCCAGTTCGCCGTGACCACGGTGCGGAAGATGGCCGCGGACCGGCTGCCGGAGATGGCGCGGAAGTTCGTGGGCTCCACGGTGCAGCTCACCCAGGTGGACACCTACCACACCGCCGACGCCGACGGCATCCGGGTGGTGCGCACCGAGATCTCCGTGGCCGCTCTGCCGGTCTCCGGCTCCGCCACCCAGACCCTCACCCCGCAGGGCGGGGCCACCGACGTGCACGTGCACTGCGTGGTGAAGGCCAACATCCCGTTCGTGGGCAAGATGGTCGCCGAGGCCGCCGAGCCGTTCATCGGCAAGGCACTCTCCCTGCAGTCCCAGGAGGCCGAGGCCTGGCTCGCCGGCCGCTGAGCCCGTGCACGGCTGAATCTTCGCACTCGATTATCGCACCGGATGGTCAGCGCGCTCACGGCGCAGTCGTAGACTGACGCTGTTTTTTCCCGATGACGAACAGGAGTCCGACCGTGAGCGCAGTCGAGACGGACGAGCACGCGCCCGGGCTGGGCAACTTCCTTCGCAAGGATCTGGTGGGGGGTGTGCTGCTGCTGGTCGCGATGCTGTCCGCGCTGGTGCTCGCCAACACCCCGGGGGGCGACTGGTACTTCGCGCTGCGGGACACCCACATCGGCATCGACTTCCCGGGCCTGGACCACACCGTGGGCGAATGGGCCTCGGAGGGTCTGCTGGCGATCTTCTTCTTCCTGGTGGGCCTGGAGCTCAAGACCGAGTTCGTGGACGGGGAGCTGCGAAGCATCCGCAAGGCGATGCTCCCCATCGTGGCGGCCTTCGGCGGCGTGATCGTCCCGGCGCTGATCTACGTGGCCGTCAACCGGATCAACGACGCGGACCCGGGCACCATCGACGGCTGGGCGATCCCCACGGCCACCGACATCGCCTTCGCGGTCTCGGTGCTCGCCGTGGTCGGGGCGTCGCTGCCCGTGGCCATGCGCACGTTCCTGCTGACTCTCGCGGTGGTGGACGACCTCATCGCGATCGTCATCATCGCGTTCGTCTACACCGACGGCGTGCAGGTCGAGTTCCTGCTGCTGGCACTGGTCCCCCTGGCGCTGTTCTACGTCCTCACGCAGCGCTTCATGATCTTCTTCCTGACCCGGCCCTGGGCCGCGTGGGTGATCCTGATGCCGGTCGGCGTGCTCACCTGGCTGTTCGTGCTGGAGGCCGGCGTGCACGCCACCATCGCCGGTGTGCTGCTGGGGTTCATGGTCCCGGTGCTGCACGTGAAGCCCCGCGTGATCCGCGGCGACGTCCCGGAACTGGGCCTCGCCCCGATGCTCGAGCACCGCTTCCGGCCGCTGTCCAACGGCCTGGCCATCCCGGTGTTCGCGTTCTTCGCCGCCGGCGTGGCCGTGGGCGGGGCGAACGGCGTGGTGGAGTCCCTGACCGATCCCGTGGCGATCGGCATCGTGCTGGGCCTGGTGATCGGCAAGCTGATCGGCATCTTCGGCGCCGCCTGGCTGATGGACCGGTTCACCCCCGCCACGAAGGACGACGACTACACCTGGCTGGACCTGGGCGGCCTGGCCATGGTCGCGGGCATCGGCTTCACCGTCTCGCTGCTCGTGGCGGAGCTGAGCTTCGGCACCGGCAGCCCGCACAACGACCACGCGAAGGTCGGCATCCTCACCGGCTCCGCGATCGCCGCCTTGGCCGGCGGGTCCCTGCTGGCCGTGCGCAACGCCCACTACAAGAAGCTGCGCGCCCAGGGCGTGGAGGTCGACAAGCTGGACGCCCCCAGCTGACCTCTTCCCGGGCCGGTCGATCCCGCCGGAACGGAGCCGCCCACCGGAGTGATCCGGCGATCGGCTCTTTTGTCAGCATCGGTGGACGCAAAGTGTCCCTTCCTCAGGCCAGGGAAAGTAACACTCCCGGCCTGTCCTCCGAGGCGCTCCCTCCGTTCCAGTTACCGGCATGTCCCCGAGAAGTGCGGAACTGGACCGAGTGGAACACCTTCTCGGCGCCGGATTCAGTGTTGAAGGCGTCGACCACCCGATCGAGGACGACGCTATCCGTGCCGGAAGAAGTCCGCCTGTGGATGTGCTGACCACGGAGGTCGCTGTCGCCAGGATCGTTGTCCTGCTCCCAGAAGGACTGTCTGAGCTCCATGGTCCGGTCCGCTTCGCAGAACACTCTGATGGAAAAGTTGAGCTTCTTGCCGCTCTGCAAGCGGACGTCGCTGGAACAGAGTCGCGATGTTGCCGTGGTTCCTGGCGTACTCCAGCACCGGACGGGCCCGGTCGCCCGAGCTAATACGATTTGCTGCCCGATGGGCTTTCCGTGCCGTGGCGAACCTGATGAACTGTACGGCTTGGGTTGAGCTGCCTCGTCTCAGAGGTCGCCGATCGCGGAGCCGAGCAGGCGGACCGGCTCGAAGGCCTCCGCGTTGGTGTTCTTCGCCTGCGCCCCGCGGAAGGCCGCCATGCCGCGGACCCGCCCCGGAGTCATGTAGGGCTTGCCGGCCTGGTCCCGGTGCGAGAGCACGGCCTCGACCTTGACGTCGACGTAGCCGTCGATGTCCACGAACACGGACGGGTCGAAGTCGCGGGTCACCGACGGGGACTCGAAGCACAGGATCGAGTGGTGGGCCCGGGCCGCGCGCAGGGTGGCCTGGTGCACCGCGTAGTGGTCCTGGTGCTGGTCATGGGCGGAGTGGGTGAAGATCACGTCCGGCTCGAACTCCCGGATCGCGGCCTCGATGGCCCGCACCATGTCGTTGCTCACGGTCTCCAGCTTCGTGTCCGGGAAGTCGTGCACCCGCAGGCCCGTGAGTCCCAGGAAGGAGGCGCCGCGCTGGGCCTCGGCCGGGCGCAGACCCACGTTGCCGCCGACCTCGCCGGAGCTCATCACCAGACCGCGGACCTCGTGGCCGGTGTCCACCAGCTTGGCCAGGGTCGCCCCGCAGGCGAGCTCGAGGTCGTCCGGGTGCGCCCCCACGGCCAGCACCCTCCGGCGCT
>NZ_JBISWK010000181.1:0-5837 GCF_044462205.1 Kocuria rhizosphaericola
TGGAGACCCCGGACTGGTCCAGCTGGGTCAGCCGGGTCTCGTCCTGGCAGCCGGTCAGCAGCAGCGCCCCGGTCAGGCCGGCCACGGCAAGGGTCTGGGTGCGGTGGGTCATCGGCGTGCTCCTCGGTGCTCCGGTGGCGGTGGCGGTGGCGTGTCATCGAACTGTGTCCTGCCACACTAGCCGCCGATGCTGTCCCGCACGTGGGGGGCCGGTCCGGTGGGAGCACCTCTCGCCGCACGTCATGCCGCGGCCGGTTCGTCCGTCCCCCCGAAGAAGGAGCACAGGAACCGCTGGTGGCACGGTGGGGACCGTTAGGGTGGAGGCCCAGGAGGGACGGAACCGGCAGCCCCGCTCACCGGCCGCCGAGCCGTCCTGTGCCGCCCTGGTGACCCACGAGAGGACTCCGATGGCCCACCCAGCTGCCCGGGACGACGAGGCGGTTCCCGGCCGCCGGGGACACCGGCACCGGCGTCTTCGCCGCGTCCTCACGGGCCTGGTGGCGGTCGTGGTCGCCCTGGGCCTGCTCGTGGTCGGCTACGGAGTGGCGATCGAGCCGCGGCTGATCCTCGACCAGGAACGCATCCAGGCCCGCATCCCGGGGCTGGGCCCGGAGTGGGCCGGGGCCCAGGTGATGGTGTTCTCCGACCTGCAGGTCGGGATGTGGTGGGACAACACCGGAATGATCGAGCGCGTGGTGGAGACCACCGTGGCCGCGCAACCGGCGGCGGTGCTGCTGCCCGGGGACTTCCTCTACCAGAGCGAGGCCAGCATCCAGGAACGGGTGGATGATGTGACCCGGTTGCTGGAGCCCCTGACCGCAGCCGGGATCCCGGTGTACGCGACCATGGGCAACCACGACTACGCCGTCGGGGCCGTCGAGGAGCTCACCACGGCCTTCGAGGACCGGGGCATCGAGGTGCTGGCCAACGAGGCGGTCGTCGTGCCGGCTCCCGGGGGCGGACCCGGGCCGGGGTTGTTCCTGGTCGGGGTGGGGCCGTCCTCGGTCGGAGAAGCCGCGCCTCAGGAGGCCTTCGACGACGTGCCCGAGGCCGCCCCCCGGCTGGTGATGATGCACAATCCCACCACGTTCCCCGAACTGGCTCCCGGGACTGCTCCGCTGTCGGTGGCCGGGCACACCCACTGCGGGCAGATCGCCCTGCCCCTGCTGTCGCAGTGGTCCTATCTGGGGCTGACCGAGGAGGAGGAACTCGTGGTCGACGGCTTCGCCCCTCCCGGCTACGGTGCCGAGGGCAACGAGATGTATGTGACCTGCGGGATCGGGTTCAGCCTGCTGCCCGTGCGGATCAACGCCCCGCCCCAGCTGCTGACGGTCGAACTGCGCCGGGCCTGACCCGGCCCGGTCACCACCCGCGCCGGACTGCCTACCGGGCTTCGAGGGCGGCCTCGTCCAGGTAGGGCTGGCCGATGTGGCGGTCGTAGAACCCGGCCTCGTTGTCGACGTCGTCCTGGTCGACCCGTGCTTGGAAGTTCGCCTCCAGGGTGCCGGTGACCTCCACGACCGCGCCCTGTTCCGCGTCGGGGAAGGCGTACTGGGCGCTGACCAGCAGCGGATCCAGGTCCGGGTTCTCGGGGTCGGTGAGGACCAGGGCGGAGCGGGAGGGCACCAGGTCGGCGACCTCCCCGGTGAGGCTCACCTGCTGCCCGGCGTAGGAGGACACATCGGTGCGGAACTCCTCGTCGTAGGGCCCGGTGTAGGCGGCGGTGGGCTGCTCACCCGGGGTCTGTTCCGGCTGGGCCGGGCTGGACTCGGTCTCGGGGGCGGGTTCCGCGGTGTTGCTGGTGCCGCAGCCGGTGCTCACCGCGGCGGTGGTGGCCAGGGCCAGGGCGCCGGCCAGCTTCCGCACGCGATGACGGTGGTGGGTGGTGTTCATGGTGGTCCTTCTCATCGTCGAAGCGGTGCACTGGGTGCTGGCCGAGGGGCTGCCCCCCGCCCCGGGTGATCTGCTGCTGGGCCGGCGGGGACACGGACCGCATCATGGGCCGGTTCCCCGGGAGGCGGTGCTGGCCGCCTCCGTGATCAGCCCAGGGCGGTGATCAGGTCCATGCAGGCGACTTCGCACCGGCGGCAGGCCTCGGCGCAGATGCGGCAGTGCTCGTGCCGGTCCGCGTGGGTTCCGCACTCATCGGCGCAGGCCTTGGCCACCATCCAGCAGGCCCGCAGCGCGGCCAGGTTGATGTTGACGTCGTAGCCGGTGTGCCGGGAGAGCACGTTGCCGGTGGCCGCGCACAGATCCGCACAGTCCAGGTTGATGCGCACACACTGGGTCAGCTCTGCCACCGCGTCCTCGGACAGGCACGCGTCCGCGCAGGCCGTGCAGGTCTGGGCGCACTCGAAGCAGGCGGCGATACAAGCCGCCAGCTTCACCTCGTCCACCTCCCCGAGGTCCTTCGGGTAGCTGGTGAGCATCGATGGCACATGCATCATGGTCTCGCTCCTTCGTCCGGACACGGCGGTCATGGGCGCGGCACCCGGGTCCGAGCCGGTGCACCCGGTGCCCACTCACGGATTCGACCGTAGCCCCATGCCACAGGGTCCGGGAACCGCTGTCGATCAGTTCCCGGAAACTGACAGGCACTGCCCAGCAACCTGGCGTACGGCAGGCCGAGATCGTGGGTCCTGTCACCACTGCCGCCCGGACGAGGACGCCGGACGAGGGCATGCCCACCACTCCCTCGGCGACCTCCACGTCCACCGACTCCGCGTCACCCGATGCCGAGCCCGTGGTCGGCTTCGACGCCGCCGCAGTCGTCCAGGCACTGTCAGACGAGTGGGCGGCCCGAGCTCTCCGGGACGTTCGGCTCATCCTCGCGGTGATCGGGCATAACGATGTCCTAACGGTGCGGTCGGAAGAAGCGGGGAACATCAGGATAATCCTTGCGATCGGATGAACAGCTTCCTTACGGTCGAGGGGCACCACGCCGGGATCTGATCCGCCATGGCCCCGGTGACAACGATCAAGACTCAGGAGGATCACCATGAGGACACGAGATCGACGGAGCACACGAATGATGGCGGCAGGGATCTTCGCCGTCGCCGGACTCGGGTTGGCCGGGTGCAACACCGAAGGCCCCGAAGAGGGCACGGATGTGGAGGACGTCTCCGAGGGCGAGGTGCTGGAATCGTCACCGGCCCCCCAGGAGACCGACGCGGGGGCCGGTACGGGCTACGTCGGCCCCTACGACCAACCCTTCTACGACCAGAGCGAGACCTATGCCGGTCAGGAGGTCACCCTCTCCGCGGAGGTGACCGAGACGCTGTCGACCGACACGTTCGTGATCGGCGGTGCCGCCGGCACCACGGTGGACCCGTTGCTGATCGTCGAGGAGCAGGAAGTCCCCGCTCTCGACGACGGCCAGGTGGTGGAGGTGACCGGCACGGTCCAGCAGGACTTCGACATCGCCGCCGCCGAGGAGCAGCTCGGGATCGACCTGGAGGACGAGCTCTACGCCGATTACGTGGGCCAGCCGTACATCATGGCATCGAGCGGGGAGATCCTGGAGGAGGAGTGACTTCCGGCGTGCGCTGAGCGTACCCCTGTGGGGCGGTTCCGGGCCGGGTGTGGACCCGGCCCGGAACCGCCCTTGAACTCATCCACCGTGACCGATGAGCACCCCTCGGCGTGCTGACCGGTGATCGTGTCAGGATCCGACCATGACTTCGACAGCGCACGGCACGCAGCGCCCCACGGACCCGGGGCCGGACCACCGGTCGCCCTCGGTGAACGGTGATGCCGCCGCCGGGGTGCCGGTGCCGGTGCGGGTGGCCGCCGCGTGGTCCTGGCGGCTGCTGGCCGTGGTCGCGGCCGTGGGACTGCTCGGGTATCTGCTCTCGACGATCACGATGGTCGTCATTCCCGTGCTCCTGGCGGGTCTGCTGGCGGGTCTGCTCTTCCCGGTGGTGCGGTGGGCCCGTGGACACCGCGTGCCGGCGGGTGCGGCCGCCGGAGGCACGGTCCTGGGTCTGATCGGCTTCGTCGTGGGGCTTCTGGTGCTGGCCGGGCGGCAGATCGTGCTGGGCTTCGCCGAGCTGTCCGGCAACGTGGTGGCCGGCGCCCGGCAACTGCTGGAACGGCTCGAGGGCACCCCGTTCGGATGGGACGTGGGCACCTTCGACGACTGGATCGGTGACTTCGGGGCCACCGTGGAGGACAACAGCGAAGCGATCCTGGACGGAGCGATGTCCTTCGGGTCCACGGCCGGGCACGTGCTGACCGGTGTGGTGATCCTGCTCTTCACATTGTTCTTCCTGCTGACGGAGGGGGAACGGATCTGGCTGTTCCTGGTCCGGCTCTTCCCCGTGCCGGTGCGCCGGGCGGTCAACGGGGCGGGCCGGCACGGCTGGACGGCGCTGGTCCAGTACGCCCGGGCCCAAGGCCTGGTGGCCGCCCTCGACGCCGTGGGCATCGGAGTGGGCGCGGCCCTGCTCGGGGTGCCCCTGGCCCTGCCGATCGGCATCCTCGTGTTCCTGGGCTCCTTCATCCCCATCGTGGGGGCGGTGGCCACCGGAGCGGTCGCGGTGCTGGTGGCACTGGTGGCCAACGGCACCACGAACGCGCTGCTGATGCTGGGCGTGGTGCTGCTCGTCCAGCAGCTCGAGGGCAACGTCCTGCAGCCGCTGATCCTGGGCAAGGCCGTCTCCCTGCACCCGCTGGCGGTGTTCCTGTCCGTGGCGACCGGGGCGGTCCTCTACGGCATCGCCGGGGCCCTGTTCGCGGTGCCGATCATGGCGTTCCTCAACACGGTGGTGCGCTATCTCGTGGGCGGGGCGTGGCGGGCCGACGACGACATCGGATCGGAACCGTTCCACCACCCCTGGGAGATCCGCAGGCACGTTCGGCGTCACGATATGACCCGGCAGCAGCTCCACGGACAGCTGGAGCGGTTCCACCGGGTCCGGGCGAGAGAGCGCCGGCAGGCTCGGGCCGGACGGGAGACACAGGGCACCGAACAGGGTGGAGGGACATCAGCGGCGGAAACCGCTGATGACGTGCTCCGTTGATCTTCGGATTTCCGCTCCGAGCGGTTGCGCCCGGCCTCGAATGCGTGAAGGGTATTAAGCACGCTGATGATTTGATCGGCTCGGCGTGGAGCACGACCGCCGGGACAGCACGCATCGTGCCCGGCGCCTCGAGGACACGACTTTCAGGAGGGCACCATGACGGATCAGAACTTCTCCGGAGCTACCACCCCCAAGGGGCGGCGCAACGACGTCGTGGCCGCGGAAAAGGACGAGTACGGGGGGATGAAGTTCGGCTCGGCGTTCTTCGGCTGGCTCACCGCCACCGGCATGGCGGTGCTGCTCACCGCCCTGCTGTCGGCCATCGGGGCCGGGGTGGGGGTGGCCACCAACACCGATCCGGACCAGGTCGCCCAGCAGGCCACCCAGGACGCGACCACGGTGGGGATCGTCAGCGGGATCGTGCTGGCCGTGATCCTGCTCATCGCCTACTTCTGCGGCGGTTACGTGGCCGGGCGCATGGCGCGTTTCGACGGGGTGAAGCAGGGCATCGCCGTGTGGCTGTGGGCGATCCTGATCGCCGTCGTCCTGGCAGCGCTCGGTGCGGTGGCGGGATCCCAGTTCAACGTCCTGGCTCAGCTCAACGGTTTCCCCCGGATCCCGATCGGGGAAGGCGCCCTGACGACCGGGGGCATCATCGCCCTGGTCATCGCCGCCCTCGTCACGCTGATCGGAGCGGTGCTGGGCGGGAAGGCCGGGATGCGCTTCCACCGCAAGGTCGACCAGGTCGGGACCAACCACCAGGCAGGCCTGGACGGCTGAGTTCTCGCTGTCCTTCCGGACCCCGGCGGCGCCCGG
>NZ_JBISWK010000182.1:0-37936 GCF_044462205.1 Kocuria rhizosphaericola
GGGCGCCGGCCCGTCCGGCTTCGGGCTGCGTCGCACACCAGCGCGGCTGTCCCCTTGCACCCCGGGCCCCGGAGCGCTGCCAACCACCGCCGCCGAGGGCTGCCCCGGCTGGTCGGAGGAAGCCTTCTTGCGCGAAATGCTTGGTCTGTCGGGGATGCGTGTGGTTAGGGTGAGAGGCGGTCGAGCAGCCGGCCCGCAGCGCGTCGCTGTCGATGAAGGATGCTCTCGTGGACCACACCGTCTTCGTGCCGGCCGAGGCCGTCCAGCGCAATGAAGCCTCTGAGAAGGCGATCTCCGGACGCCCCGTCACGATTCCCGCCGTTGCCGGCCCCTTGGCCGATGCTCGTTACGTCCTGCCGCTGAAGTGGGCCGATGACGCCGGCCTGGCCGACCTCGCCCCCTACCTGGCCGAGGTCGTCACGTGGTTGCCCGTCACGGTCGTCGACGGCTCCGCCGAGGAGCTGTTCGTCGCCCATCGCCGCGCGCTTCCGGAGGCGGTCGAGCATGTGCGCCCGGAACCGTGGCCGGGCGCCAACCGGAAGGTCGCCGGGGTGATGACCGGTGTCCGTTGTACGGCCGAGGAGCGGATCGTGGTGGCCGACGACGACGTGCGCCACACCCGCCGGACCCTGGAGCGGATCGCGGGGCTGCTGGGGCAGGTCGAGGTGGTCCGTCCGCAGAACTACTACCTCCAGCTGCCCTGGCAGGCCCGCTGGGACTTTGGGCGCACCCTGCTCAACCGGGCTCTGGGCGGGGACTGGCCCGGGACTCTGGGAGTACGCCGATCGACCCTGCTCGCGGCCGGGGGCTACGACGGCGACGTCCTCTTCGAGAACCTCGAGCTGGTGCGGACCGTGCGGGCGGTCGGCGGGAGGGAGGTCGTGTCCCTGGGCGTGCTGGTGGGCCGGGTGCCGCCAACGGTGCCCCACTTCCTCGGCCAGCGCGTCCGCCAGGCCTACGACGACTTCGCCCAACCGGGGCGCCTGCTCGCTGAGCTGTCCCTGCTGCCCCTGCTGGGCTGGTCGGTGCGGCACCCGGCTCGGTTGGCGGCAGAGGCCCTCGCCGTGTGCGGGCTGGCCGAGATCGGACGACGCCGGGCCGGGGGCGCCCGGGTCTTCCCCGTCGGCACGGTGCTGTGGACTCCGCTGTGGGTGCTGGAGCGCTCGGTGTGCGTGTGGGCGGCGGTGGTCCTCCGGGTGCGCGGCGGCGTGTCCTACGCGGGGTCCCGACTGCGAACCGCCGGGCACTCCCGGGGCGCCCTGCGCCGGCGCCTGCGTCGCCGGAGCGGGGAACCGCTGCTCCTGGTCGACACCGGCCCCGAGCGGGCGAGGAGCCGGTGGTGAGCGTGGGGGAGGGGGCCGCGGGCGCGGGCCCGGTGATCGAAATCGCGGAGGACGACCTCTACGGGCTGATCGCGGCCCTGACCCACAACGACTGGCAGCCCTCCGGCGGGACGCTGCGGATCAACGTGGTCTACCGCGGGCACGCGGTGGCCGACCGGGACCTGCACACCAGCCTCTTCCGGCTCCGGGGCTCCTCGAGCGAGCAGATCGAGCCGCACATCCTGCGGAACTTCCGCAAGTACGCCGCGCGGGACACCTCCCCGGGGGACTCGGACTGGAACTGGCTGTCCGTGGCCCAGCACCACGGGCTGCCCACACGGCTGCTGGACTGGTCGAACTCCCCGTACGTGGCGCTGCACTTCGCCACCGCGGACCCGCGCTGCTACGACGTGCCCGGGGCGGTGTGGTGCGTGGACTACGCGGCGGTGCACGAGCTGCTGCCGGCGCAGCTGCGCGAGGAGATCGCCGCCCACGCGGCGGGGCTGTTCACCACCGGCATGCTGGGGCAGGTTGCGTACAGCATGGCCGACTTCGACCGGTTCCGGGACCAGCACGGGCGTCCGGTGCCGCTGTTCTTCGAGCCCCCGTCGCTGGACGAGCGGATCGTGAACCAGGCCGCGGTTTTCTCCGCCATGTCCGCGGCGACGGCGTCCCTGCACGAGTGGCTGGGCGAGCACCCTGAGCTCTACCGGAAGGTGGTCATACCGCCGGGGCTGAAGTGGCGGATCCGCGACCACCTCGACCAGGCGAACATGACCGAGCGCGTCCTCTTCCCCGGCCTCGACGGACTGTCCCGCTGGCTGACCCGCTACTACGGCCCGCGCCCGGAGCAGGGCACCTCCGCCGAGCCGGCCTCCCCGGCGATGGGCGACGAGCCGGGTGCCGCCCCTGGAGCCGTGCCTGAGGTCTGGGGCCGATCGCCGTGAGCCGGGGCAGGACGGGCCGGTGGCCAGGGACGTGTGCCGAGGGCCGGGCCGTCGACCCCACCGCCGGGCACGGAAGGTGCCCGGCGGCGGACCTCAGGTGCGGGCCCTGCCGGCGGTCCGGTCGTGGGCGTTCCGGTCCAGGAAGGACAGGGCGACCATGGTCACGCCCAGGAACAGGTGCAGCCAGTCGTCGGCGGTGTTCAGGGGCACGAAGTTGGCGGTGGACTCCTTGTCGATGAGCAGGCCGTAGAGCCACAGCACCAGATAGACGGCACCGCCCCAGCGCAGGAAGTTCCGCGCCCCGGAGACGGACCGGGCCAGGGCTATCCCGGCGACGCCGTAGAGCAGGTGGACGATGTTGTGCAGCCAGGAGACCTGGAAGACGCCCATGAGCATGGCCTCGGACTCGTGGCCGGCGAACTGCAGGGTGTCGTAGTCGGTGGTGATGCCGGGGATGAAACCGGCCGCGCCCACGAGCAGGAAGACGACCCCGTAGAGCAGGGCCGCCGTCCGGACGGGTGAGCGGCGGGTCGTGCGGTCGTCGGGTCGAGCGGCTGGGGTGGTCATGATCGCTCCTTGCCTCTGTGTGCCCCAGGGCCGTGCGGTGGACCGCCGGGGGTCATTCCTTCTTGAGCTTGTCCTGGACGGTGCCGGCGGTCTTCTCCAGCAGGTTGGGCTGCTCGGTGGTGCCGTAGAACCGGGCGTCGGGGTGGGTGGGAGGCGGCATCGGCACGCCCGCCATGGGCGCGTCCCGGTACCCGAAGGTCCCGTGCCCGTCCGGGGTCCGCCCCTGGGCCCAGGACCCGTCCGCGGCGGCCGCGCCGTCGGAGAAGTTGTAGTAGTCGTAGGAGAACTCGGTGGCCTCCTTGGACTGCGGGAAGTTGGAGGGCACCGGCATCTGCTCCAGGCCGTCCTCCTGCAGCTCCTTCACCGCGGCCATCCACTGGTTCTGGTGCATGGTGTCCCTGGCCAGCAGGAAGGACAGCATGTCCCGGACGCCCTGGTCGTCGGTCATGTGGTAGAGCCGGGCGACCTGGGTGCGGCCCTGCATCTCGGCGTTGACGTTGGCGGTCATGTCGGCGAGCAGGTTCCCGGAAGCGGTCACGTAGGACCCCGACCACGGGTTGCCCATCGAGTCCACCGGCCGCGCCCCGGCACCGGCTACGATCGCGTGCTGCAGGTCGGTGCCGCCGATGACCGCAGCCACGGCCGGATCGGACTGGACGGCGTCCTCGGTGATGCCCAGCGGGGCCTTCTCGAGCAGCTGGGCGACCATCGTGGCGAGCATCTCGATGTGGCCGAACTCCTCGGCGGCCGTGCCGAAGAGCAGGTCCCGGTACTTGCCGGGGATGTGGGCGTTCCAGGCCTGGAAGCTGTACTGCATCGCCACCGTGATCTCCCCGTACTGCCCGCCGATCACCTCCTGGAGCTTGCGCGCGTAGACCGCGTCCGGGGCCTGGGGAGTGGCGTTGTACTGGAGCTTCTGCTGGTGCAAGAACATCCTGGCCTCCGTCGTCGGCTGCAGTGGCCGGCGGTGGCGCGGGACCCCGCGTCCTCCGTCACCGACCCTGCTTCCTACGGTAGTGACCGGCGCACGAGAAAGGAAGGTTGCTTATTGGATGACGTGGGAGCGGGCCTGCTCATCCGGTGCGCCCCGAGGACTCCAGGCGGCGCACGTCAGGAAGCGGGGTGTGCCGGTGGCTGGGCTGGCCGCTGGGGACCAGGATTTCCACGGGGCTGACCCCCTCCGGGGTCTCGTCGTGATCGAGGGCCCAGCGCAGCAGGTCCACCGCGATCGCCTCGACGTGGTCGGCGGCGGTGAGGTCGACGCTGACGGTCACCGGGGGGATCAGCGTCCGGGCCCGGCGCACCAGCGGATACAGGACGTGCTGGTTGGCCTCGGTCAGGCACCCGGTGACGGCCAGGCGCACGTAGGCGCCTTCGAGGTCGACCTGGACGAGCACGGAAAGCTTGTGGTCCATGAGAGAGCACCCTTCATCGCATGCAATCTGTCTCAGGGCCGCTTTCTTGACCTCTCCTCACGATACGCGTGTCGTCCCGCGTCGACCAGGGATTTGCAGAGTTTGCACCTTCGGGCCACGTGCCCCACGAGCGGCAGAAGAGCTTCCCGCACAGGCCTCGGGCGTGCTGGCTTCGGGGCGCGGCCACCACCCCGAGTCCGGCCAGGGGCGTGGCAGAGTACAGTGCACCGGCCTCACTCCCGGTCACCGGATCGGGCGCCCCCGCCGGGGTGCGGCGCACGGGACCGGAGCGAACGACACGACGGAGGTTGCCCGATGAACGACGTCCAGCCCACCTGGTACACCGCCGCACAGGTCGCCGAGCGGGTCCCGGCCGATCGCGCCCGGCGGCTGATCGGGAAGGCCCTGGTCGACGGCTTCGACCCCGCGACGGACCCGGCCCGGGTCAGCACGCCGGCCGGGTCCGGGCACCTGCTCCTGATGCCCTCGACGATCTCGGCCTGGACCGGTGTCAAGGTCGCCTCCGTGGCCCCCGAGAACCCCGCCCGGGGCCTGCCCCGGATCCAGGCGGTCTACGTCCTGCTGGACACCGCGACACTGACTGCCAGGGCCCTGCTGGAGGGCTCGGCCCTCACATCCCTGCGCACCCCGGCCGTCTCCGCCGTGGCCGCCGACGCCCTGGCGCCGCCGGACGCCGCGCACCTGGTGATCTTCGGCACCGGACCGCAGGCGGTCGGCCACGTCCGGGCCTTCACCGGGATCCGTGACCTCGCCCGCGTCACGGTGGTCGGACGCAGCCCCGGGAAGGTCCGGGCCGTCCTCGAGGAGGTCTCCGCCCTGGCCCCCGAGACCGTGGCCGGCACGGCCGACGACGTCGCCCGGGCCGACATCGTGGTCTGCGCGACGTCCGCGCCCGACCCGCTCTTCGACGGCTCCCTGGTCCGCGACGGCGCCTGTGTCGTGGCCATGGGCTCGCACGAGACCGGCCGGCGCGAGCTCGACGCCGGCCTCATGGGACGCTCCCTGGTGGTGGTGGAGGACGTCGCCACGGCACTGCGGGAGGCCGGCGACGTCGTCCTGGCCCTCGAGGACGGGACGCTCACCGAGGACGCCCTGGTGCCGATGCGGGACGTGGTCACCGGGGCGGTGGTCCGCCGCGACGACGCCCCCAACGTCTTCAAGGGCGTGGGCATGTCCTGGCAGGACCTCGCCGTCGCCGTGGGGGTCGTGGACCCGGCGGCCTGAGGCCCGTGCCGCGGCCGGATCTCCCCGGCAACGGCCGGACACCGGTGCCCGTTCGACCGGCACGGGAGCATCCAGCCGTCCGAAGCTCTACTCTGTCATCATGCTGATCACCACTGCGGCTCCGCCCGCCCCTGCTGGGACCACGCCCGAGGTCCTCCGATGAGCGGCGGTCTGATCGCCCTGCTGGACGACGTCGCCGCCCTGGCCCGCGTCACCGCCGCCTCCGTGGACGACATCGGAGCGGCCGCCGGCCGGGCGAGCATGAAGGCGGCGGGCGTCGTCGTCGACGACACCGCCGTGACCCCCCAGTACGTCCAGGACGTCTCCCCGGTCCGCGAGCTGCCCATCATCTGGCGCATCACCAAGGGCTCGTTCCGCAACAAGCTGATCTTCATCCTCCCGGTCATCCTGCTGCTGAGCCAGTTCGCGCCGTGGCTGCTGACCCCGATCCTCATGCTCGGCGGCAGCTACCTGTGCTTCGAGGGCGCCGAGAAGATCTGGGCCAAGGTCTCCGGCCACGGGGCCAAGACCAAGACGCCGGTGGTGGAGAAGGGCAAGAGCGCGGAGGACACGATGGTCGGGGGCGCGGTGCGCACCGACCTGATCCTCTCGGCCGAGATCATGGTCATCTCCCTCAACGAGGTGGCCGATGAGCCGCTGCTCTTGCGGGCTGCCATCCTGGTGGTCGTGGCCATCGGCATCACCGTCCTGGTCTACGGCGTGGTGGCCCTGATCATCCGCATGGACGACTTCGGTCTGCACCTGGCCGCGCGGTCCTCCCCGGCCGCCCAGAAGATCGGCCACGGCCTGGTCAAGGGCATGCCCGGGCTGCTCACGGTCATCTCGGTCGTGGGCACCGCCGCCATGCTCTGGGTGGGCGGGCACATCATCCTCGTCGGCCTCGACGAGCTGGGCTGGAAAGCCCCGTACGAGGCCGTGCACCACCTCGAGGTCCTCGTGCACGAAGCCGTCCCCGGCGGTCTCGGCGCGGCGCTCGCCTGGCTCACGAACACCTTCTTCTCCGCGGTCCTGGGCCTGGCCTGGGGGGCCGTCCTGGTGCTCGTGTGGGAGCTGCTGCCCTTCGGCAAGGGCGAGCACGAGGCGGAGCACGCCGCCCACGGCGCCCACGAGGCGCAGGGCGAGCACCACGGGAAGCACTCCGAGGCTGCCTCCCCGGCGGCCCCTTCCGCGGCAGGGGCCCCGGGGGAGGACGGCGGCGTCCCGGGCGGCCCGTCCGATCCCACCCCACCGGCCGACGGGGGATCCACCGCGGCCCGGTGACCGGAGTCCGCTGAGCGGCGGATGCTCCCGGTGGTCGCCGGGACCGTCCGTCAGAGGTCGTCGGGGTCCCCGGAGCGGGCGCTGAGGTACTCGTCCAGGACGGCGGAGCCCAGGTCCCCGGGGTCCGGCGCCACCACACGCCCGTCGATCCGCTCGGCCATCCGCCTCAGGAACCGCTCCAGCCCGGGGTCGTCGCCGAGCCGGAAGAACGTCGCCTGGGCCCCCATGCGTCCCAGCCGGTCGAGCTCCTCGACCGTGGCCCGCAGGGTCTCCGGCTCCGTGGGCCAGGAGAACCAGCTCTCGCCGTCGGGCAGCAGGTGCGCCGTGGGCTCTCCGTCGGTGACCACGAGCAGGACGGGCTGCATCGACGGGTGCTTGCGGAAGAACCGCGTGGCGAGCAGCAGCCCGTGGTGCAGGTTGGTGCCCTGCTCCCGCACCGGTGGCAGCCCCGTGAGCTCGTCGACCGGCAGCGCGCGGGCGTAGCGGCCGAAGGCGACGATCTGCAGCTGGTCCCCCCGGAACCGGGTGGAGACGAGGTGGTGGAGCGCCAGCGCCGTGCGCTTCATGGGCACCCAGCGCCCCTCGGCGGCCATGGAGTACGAGGTGTCCACGAGGAGGACGACGGCGGCCTGCGTGCGCGCCTCGGTCTCGGCCATCTCGATGTCGCGGACGTCGAGGCGCAGTCCCCGCCGGGCGTCGCCGCCCTCCGCCGCCGTCCGCCGGATCGCGTTGGTGATGGTGCGGGTGGTGTCCCAGGGCTCGGCGTCCCCGAACTGCCACTCCCGCGTCGCGCCGGAGGGCTCGCCGGCGGCCCCGGCGAGGCGGGTGTCGCGCTGACCGGTCCGGGAGGACAGGTTCTGGGCGGCGTCCCGCAGCAGCGCCTTGCCGATCCGCCGCACGGCGCGGGGCGAGAGGCGCAGGTCCCCGTCGGCGCCGCGCTGCAGGTAGCCGCTGTCCCGCATCGCCCGCTCCAGCTCGGCGAGGGTCCGGGCCGACACCGCGGCGTCGGCGCCCAGCTGGCGCGCGAGCGCGTCGAGGTCCATGTCGTCCAGATTGGCGCCCCGGTGGTGCTGGGACAGCTGCTCGGCCAGCGCGTCGAGCTTGGCGATGTCCTGGAGCACGCCCGTGCCGTCGCCGAGCCCCAGTCCGTCCTGTCCCTCGAAGTCCTCCGACCCGCCCCAGTTCTCGCCGGGGCGCAAACTCTGCAGGTTCGCGTCGAGCCGGCCGAGCTGGTCCATGAGCTCGGGGGACCCGAACGCCTGCGCGGAGAGCTGCATCAGCTCCTGGCGCTGCTCGGGGGTCATCGAGTTCAGCAGCCGCTGGGCCGCCGCGGCCCGCTGTGCCATGGCGTCGATCAGCTCCTCGACCGACTGCGGGTTCTCGGGGAAGTAGTCCCCGTGCTTGGCCATGAAGTCCTGGAAGTCCTCGTCGGTGTCCTCCCCTCGCCCGTGCTTCTCGAGCAGCTCGTTGAGGTCCCGGAGCATCTCCGCCACGGCCTCGCGGTCGGCGTCCGTGGCGTTCTCGAGGGCCTGCTTCATCCCGGCGAAGCGCTGGTCCAGCATCTCGCGGCCGAGGAGGTCCTTGATCTGCTCGTACGCCTCCCGCGCGGATTCCGACTGCCAGTCGTAGGACGCGAGCTCGCTGACGGCGGCGGCCGTGGAGTCCGGCAGGCCGTCGAGCTGCATCTCCTGGAAGGAGCGGTCCATCGGGTCCATCCGGGCGTCCCGCAGGAACTGCTCGCGCTCCAGGCGCAGGGCCTTCTCGAGCAGCTTCTTCGCCTCCTCGAGCGTGCCGCCCAGGCTGTGGCGCTTCAGGAGCTCGCGCCGCCGCTGCTGCACGCGCCGGGACAGGTCGTCGAGGCCGTCCCGGCCGCGGCCGCCCCGCCGGAGGAACTCGCGCATGGCCTTCTCCGGCGAGTACCCCGCCATGACGTCCTCGGAGACGGCCTCGAGCGCCTCGGACAGGTCCACCGGCGGGGCCAGCGGATCGGGTCCTCCGGTGTACCGGCCGTATCTGGAGGACCGGTGGTGTGCGGGCATGACGCCCCCTCTGTGTCTTCTGTGTCCCTGTGTCGTTCTCGCGCGGCCGATGCCGCGCGGTCGTTCCCGGGTGCGGGCCGTGCGGTCAGCCGTAGACGGTGCCGCCCTCGTCGGCGTCCTTGGAGATCTTCTGGGCCAGGTAGAGGCCCTCGAGCGCCAGCTCGATCGCGCTGGCGCGCTGCCCCGGTGTGGCCGCCCCGAGGCGCGTGGCGATCTCGTCGTAGGCGGTCTCGGCCCCGTCCTCGTCCGGCGCCCGCAGCTCGGGGAGCCCGGCGAGGAAGTCCTGGGCGGAGACGTCGTCGCCGGTGGACACCGTGGTGCGGCCGTCGAAGGCCTCCACGACCGGTCCGAGGTCGAGACCGCGGAATCGGCCCCGGACGGTCTCGGCGGTCGCCCGGCGGAGCAGGTGGTCGAGGATCGCGCGCTCGCGGCCCTCCTCGCCGGACTCGAACTCGATCTTGCCGGCCAGGACGTCGGTGGCCGTCTCCATGTCCACCATCCGTGCGACGGCCTCCTCCTCGCCGCGGATCGTGGCGCGCCGCAGGGCCGCCGCCGCGACCGTCTCGGCGCCCGCGATGGCGAACCGCGCCGAGACTCCCGAGCGCTGGTCGACCGCGGAGGACTCCCGCAGCAGGCGGGTGAACCGGGCCAGGGTCTCGAGGATCGTGTCCGGGACCTCGGCGATCAGCTCGGCCTCCTGGCGGATCACGGCGATCTCGTCCTCCAGCTCGAGCGGGTAGTGGGTGCGGATCTCGGCGCCGAACCGGTCCTTGAGCGGCGTGATGATCCGGCCGCGGTTCGTGTAGTCCTCGGGGTTGGCCGTGGCCACCACGAGCACGTCCAGCGGCAGCCGCAGGACGTAGCCGCGGATCTGGATGTCCCGCTCCTCCATGACGTTGAGCATGGCCACCTGGATGCGCTCGGCGAGGTCGGGCAGCTCGTTGATCGCCACGATCCCGCGGTGCGAGCGCGGCACGAGCCCGTAGTGGATGGTCTCGGGGTCCCCGAGCCGCCGGCCCTCGGCGACGCGCATCGGGTCGACGTCCCCGATCAGGTCCGCCACGGACGTGTCCGGGGTGGCGAGCTTCTCGACGTAGCGCTCCGAGCGGTGCCGCCAGACCACGGGCAGCTCGTCGCCCTCGAGCAGGATCCGGCGCCGCGACGCCTCGGTCAGCGGTTCCAGGGGATGCTCGTTGAGCTCCGACCCCTCGATGGAGGGGGACCACTCGTCGAGCAGGCCGGCGAGGGTGCGCAGCAGACGGGTCTTGCCCTGGCCGCGCTCGCCCAGGAGCACCACGTCGTGGCCGGCGAGCAGGGCCCGCTCCAGCTGGGGCAGGACCGTGCGCCCGAGCCCGTGCAGGCCCGGCCAGGGGTCACCGCCCTCGGCCAGTGTGCGCAGGAGATTCTCGCGGATCTCCTCGCGCAGCGTCCTGTGGGCGACGCCCGCGGCGCGGAGCTCGCCGAGCGTCCGGATGTCAGGGTGATCGGTCCGATCAGTCACAGCGCCAACTTAACCCCGGCGTCAAGGGGGTGCCCGCCGGAGGGGTTCCGGCGTCGTCGACGGAGATGCCCGACGGCGGCCCCTGTGGCCGCGGTGGCCCCGCCAGTACGCTGGTGCATCATGGTCACTCGCAAGGCACCACGGAGCACCCTCGTCCTGCTCGTGCGGCACGGGGAGACCCCCACCACGGGCAAGGTCCTGCCGGGGCGGGCCCCTGGCCTGCACCTGTCCGAGCGCGGCCGGGCCCAGGCGGACCGGGTCGCGGAACGGCTCGAGGGGGTCCGCGTCGATGCGCTCTACACCTCCCCGCTCGAGCGCACGCGCGAGACCGCGGCGCCGACCGAGGCCCGGACCGGCCGGGAGGCCGTCGTGGAGCCCGGCCTGCTCGAGTGCGACTTCGGGGAGTGGACGGGCGAGGAGCTCTCCCGCCTCTCCCGGCTGAAGGCCTGGTCGACCGTCCAGCGGGCGCCCTCGACCTTCCGGTTCCCGGGCGGCGAGAGCTTCCCCGAGATGCAGGCGCGGACGGTCGGCGCGGTCGACCGGGTGCGGGCGGTCCACGAGGGCGGGGTGGTGGTCTGCTTCTCGCACGCCGACCCCATCAAGGCGGCCGTCGCCCACGCCCTGGGCACGCACCTGGACCTCTTCCAGCGCATCGTGGTCAGTCCGTGCTCGGTCTCGGCGATCTCCTACGCTCCGGGGCAGGCGCCGGCCGTGCTCACGGTGAACTCCACCGACGAGCCGCTGGCCGGTCTCAGGGTGTCGTGAGCGGACGCTGATGGGCGAGCTCGTGCTCCTGACGGAGGGCCGGATCCAGCTCCTCGGACTGATCCGGGAGAGCAGCAACTCGGCGCTGCTCGTCGAGGTCACGCTCGAGGAGGAGGCGGTCTGGGGGATCTACAAGCCCCTGGAGGGCGAGCGGCCGCTGATCGACTTCCGCCCCGGCCTGCACCGTCGGGAGCGCGCCGCGTTCGTGCTGAGCGAGTTCCTGGGCTGGGGCATCGTCCCGCCCACCGTCCTGCGGCAGGACGGCCCGTTCGGCGCGGGGTCCCTGCAGCGCTTCGTCGACCACGACCCGCTGCAGCACTACTTCACCCTCTACGACGCCGCCCCGGACACCCACGACGCCCTGCGCCGGATTGCGCTCTTCGACCTCGTCGCCAACAACGCCGACCGCAAGGGCGGCCACGTGCTGCGCGGGGCCGACGGCCGGATCTGGGGGATCGACCACGGGCTGTGCTTCGCGGCGGCGTTCAAGCTGCGCACCGTCGTGTGGGACTTCTCCGGCGAGCCCGTCCCCGAGGACCTGCTCCGCGACATCGCCCCGCTGGCCGACGAGGTCCCCGCCGAGCTCGCCGACCTCCTCGACGCCACGGAGGTGGCCGCGCTGCGGCGGCGGGTGCGCCGGCTGCTCGACGAGGCGGTCCTGCCGGTCGACGTCACCGGTCGCCGCATCCCCTGGCCGCTCCTCTAGCAGCGGAGCCCGCGGGCCGCGGGTGCCGTCACGGCCGGAGCGGAAGCTCCAGGGCCAGTTCCGTGGCGGCCTGCTGCAGTTCCGGGAGGTACCTCCGCAGCCCCTCGAGGTCGGCGCGGAAGAGCGGGGCCGCCAGGGCGACGGCGGCGATCAGCCGGTTCGACGGGGACAGGACCGGCACGGCGACGGCGGCCATGCCCACGTCGTTCTCCTCCTGCTGGCCCGCCCAGCCCTGGGCGCGGATCCGCTCCACCTGGCGCCGCAGCTCCTCCCGGTCGGTGAGGGAGTGCTCGGTGCGCGGGACGAGCTCGATCGTGTCCAGCAGGTGCTCACGGGTGCCCGGGTCGCTGAAGGCCAGCAGCGCCTTGCCGACGGCGCTGGTGTGCAGGGACCCGTGGTCCCCGGGATCGGTGGTGGTGCGGAACTGGGGGCCGTCCACCTTGCGCACCGTCAGGAAGTGCGGCCCGTCGAGCACGCCGAGGATCGAGCTCTCCCCCGTGACCGCGGTGAGGTGCTGGAGGATCGGCGCGGCGGTGCCCTCGAAGCCGCGGGTGCTGGCGACCTTCTGCCCCAGCTGGTAGACGCGCAGGCCCAGCCGGTACCGCTTGTCCTGCGGGTCGTAGGTCGCGAACTCCGCGCTGACCAGCGTGTTCAGCAACCGGTAGACGGTGCTGAAGGGGTACTGCGCCTGCTCGGCGATCTGGGCGGCGGTGGCGCCGTGCGGGTGGTCCCCGAGCAGGGTGAGCAGTCCCAGGGCCTTGCCCACGGTGCCGGACGCCTCGGTCGTCATCATGAAGCCTTTCTTGACACGGGTCTGTGAGGTACATCATGCTCATAATTCAAATAACAGCAACAGTTGCCAACATCTGGAAGTCAGGACATGAAGCGGACACTGCGCATCGCCGTCGTGGGGGCGGGCCTCATCGGGCGCCAGCACGCTCGGCGGGTCCTGGGTCGTCCGCGCCTGGAGCTGCGCTACGTCGTCGACCCGTTCGCCGATCCCGCGGACGTTCCCGCGGGGCCGGACACCGTCCTGGTGGCCGATCTCGGGCAGGCGCTGGGGGACGTGGACGGCGTCGTCCTGGCCACTCCCAACGCCGCCCACCGCGAGGGGGCGCTGGCCGCCGTCGCCGCCGGGGTGCCGGTGCTGGTGGAGAAGCCGATCGCCGACACCCTGGAGGCGGCCGAGGAGATCGTCACGGCCGCCGAGACGAGCGGGGTGCCCGTGCTGGTCGGCCACCACCGGCGGTACTCCCCGCTGCTGGCCCGCGCCGTCGAGATCATCGGCTCCGGAGCGATCGGGGACCCGGTGGCGGTGATGGGCTCGGCCCTCTTCCGCAAGCCCGACGACTACTTCGAGGCCGCGCCCTGGCGCACCGAGGCCGGGGGCGGGCCGATCCTCATCAACCTCGTCCACGACGTCGACGCACTCCGCGCGCTGTGCGGGGAGATCGTCCGGGTCCAGGCCGTCGCCGGCAGCGCCGCCCGCGCCCTCGCGGTCGAGGACACCGCGGCGCTCACCCTGAGCTTCGCGAACGGCGCGCTGGGCACGTTCATCGTCTCCGACGCCGCCGCCTCCGCCCGGTCCTGGGAGCAGACCTCCCGGGAGAACCCCGGCTACGACACGGCCGAGGACGAGGACTGCTACCACGTGGCCGGCACCCGCGGATCGCTGTCCGTGCCGACCTTGCGGCTGCGGACCTACCCGGGCGAGGTCTCGTGGTCGGAGCGCTCCGTCGTCACCACGGTGACGGCACCCCGCCAGGACCCGCTGGACCTGCAGCTGGAGCACTTCGAGCACGTGCTGCGCGGCGAGACGGCGCCGCGCGTCCGCGCCCGCGAGGGCCTCCAGTCGCTGCGCGTGGTCCACGCCGTGGCGCAGAGCGCCCGGACCGGGCTGCCCGTCTCCGTGCCCACCGATCTTCCGGCGGCCCGCTCGGCCGCAGCCGCCCGTTTCGTCCAGAGGACAGGAGTGGATGACCATGTCGTCAATCCGTGAGCCGGCAGCGCCGGCCGACCCACCGCCCGCCCGGGAGATCGGCGTCCTCCGCTGGCTGGGCTACGTGGAGCAGGTGGTCGGCGGGCTCCTGATCCTGGTGATCTTCGTCTTCGTCCTGATGCAGGCCGTGCAGCGCTATCTGCCCACGGGCACGTGGGTCGGCGCGGGAGAGCTCTCCCGCTACGCCCTGGCAGGGCTGACGTTCCTGATGGCCGGCTACCTCTACGGCCACGGCCTGCACATCGCGGTGCTGGTGATCGACCGGTACACCTCCGGGCGGGCCGCCAAGGCGCTGCACGTGCTGACCCACGTCCTGGTGCTGCTCGCGTCCTTGCTGCTGCTCAACGAGGTGTGGTTCCTGCTCACCGCCTCCGTCTCGCAGACGACCCCGGCACTGGGGATCCCCCTGCTGTGGATCTACCTGCTGCCCCTGCTCGGGGTCCTCACCCTCACCCTCCGATCCGCCGTGGCGATCTTCGTCCCGCGCGCGATCGCGGCAGAACCCGATCCGACCATCGCGGAAGGAGCCGGCGCATGAGCATCTGGGTCCTCGCCGTCCTCATCATCGTCCTCATCGGCCTGCGCACTCCCGTGGGCCTGGCCTTCCTCGGCCCCAGCATCCTGTACATGCTCCTGGAGGGGAACTCCGCGGGCCTCGGCTTCCGCCAGGCCTTCAACGGGGTCGCGTCCTTCCCGCTGCTGGCCGTGCCCCTGTTCATCCTGCTGGGTTCCATCGCCAACCGTGCCGGGATCGCCGACCGCATCTTCGACTTCGCCCTGGCGCTGCTGGGCCGGGTCCGCGGCAACCTCGGCTACGTCAACATCGCCACCAGCCTGGGCTTCTCGTGGATGAGCGGCTCCGCGCTGGCCGACGCCGCGGCCCTGGGCAAGATCCAGGTGCCCGCCATGATGAAGGCCGGCTACACCTTCCGGTTCGCCTCCGGCCTGACCGCCGCCTCGGCCCTGATCGCCCCGGTGATGCCCCCGTCCATCCCAGCCGTCATCTACGCCTCCGTGGCCGCCGTGTCCACCGGCGCCCTGTTCGCCGGCGCCGTGCTCCCGGCCTTCCTCATCGCCCTGGGGCTCGCGATCACGGTCTTCCTCCTGACCCGTCGCAACACCGCGCTGGAGACCATCCCGTTCAGCTGGTCGACCCTCGGCACGGCCACCCTGCGGGTGATCGGCCCCCTCGGGGCCCCCGTCATCATCCTCGGCGGCATCCTGCTCGGCCTGTTCACCCCCACCGAGGCCGCCGCGGTCGGGGTGGCCTACATGGTGGCCCTGGGCTTCGTGTACCGCACCCTGAACCTGCGCTCGATCGTGGAAGCGGTCCGCGAGGCGGCCACGATCACGGCGTCGATCACCCTCATCCTGGCCTCGGCCGCCCTCCTGGGCTGGATCCTGGCCCGGGAGCGGGTTCCCCAGGAGGTCGCGGAGTTCGTCATCTCCTTCACCGACAGCCCGATCGTGTTCCTGCTCCTGATCAACGTGCTGCTGATCCTGCTGGGGATGGTCATCGACGCCACCGCGGTCATCATGATCACCGTCCCGGTGCTGATGCCCATCGCCACCCAGTTCGGAATCGATCCCCTCCACCTCGGGGTGATCATCATCGTCAACCTCATGATCGGGCTCCTGACCCCACCCGTGGGCAGCGTCCTCTACGTCATGAGCTCGGTGACCCGCCGCAGCGTCGACGAGGTCTTCCGGGGCATCGCGGTCTTCCTGATCCCCCTGGTCGTCGTCCAGCTGATCATCACCTTCTACCCCCCGGTCGTCACCGGCCTGCCGGCCCTGCTGGGCCTGTAGCCCGCGCCGGCGAACCACCTCACCGTCCACGTCTCCGTCCGCATCGTCCACGCACGTCACCGAACTGCCCCACCGAACTGCTCCACCGAACCACCCCACCGAACCACAGGAGAACACCATGCGATCCACCACCCGTCAGCGTCTGGCCGCCGCCGTCAGCCTGCCCCTGGCCATCGGCCTGCTCACCGCCTGCGCCGGCGGGGGCACCGGCACCGGGGGAGGCGAGGGAGGAGCCCAGTCCCTGAGCTTCGCCAACAGCTACGCCGAGGACCACCCGCACAACCGGTGCGGGGCCGTGCTCGTGCAGGAGGCCGTCGCCGACGACGACCTCGAGGTGGAGATCTTCCCCTCCAGCCAGCTCGGCGGGGACACCGACCGCTTCACCTCCGTGATGTCCGGCGACATCGCCCTGGACCTGCAGGGCTCCTCCGGGCTGGCCGCGACCTACGAGCCCATCGGCGTGATGGACATGGCCTACGCCTTCGACGACGTCGACCACCTCTTCTCCTGGTTCGACGAGTCCGAGGCCGCCCAGCAGATGAAGGACGACTTCGAGGCCGAGACCGGGGCGAAGATCCTGGACGTCTGGTACTACGGCGACCGCACGTTCTCCGCGAACTCGCCCATCCGCACGCCCGATGACCTCGACAACCTGCGCATCCGCTTCCCCGACTCCCCGGTCCACCTGCAGAACGCCGAGGCCCTCGGTGCGGAGCCGGTCGCGGTGGCGTTCGAGGAGATCTACCTGGCCCTGCAGCAGGGCACCGTGGACGGCCAGGAGAACCCGGTGCAGCTCACGGCGCAGAACAGCTTCGACGAGGTCCAGGACTACGTCAGCCTCAACCGCCACTCCGTGGGCTCGCAGCTCGTCGTGATGAACGCGGACGCCTGGAGCGGGCTGTCCGAGGAGCAGCAGACCGCGCTGACCGAGGCCGTGCGGGACGCCCGCGCCGACAACCTCGAGTGCGCCCAGACCGAGGAGCAGGAGGTCCTCGACGAGTGGGAGGCCGCCGGCACCCCGGAGGTCATCGAGGACGTCGACGTCGAGGCCTTCCGCACCCAGGCCCAGGACTACTTCCTGAACAACCTCGACGGCGAGCAGCTCGAGCTCTACCAGGACATCCGCGACTCCGCCGGGCAGAACTGACCGTCCCGCGGACCGTGCACGGGGGGCGCTGACCGGACCACGGCAGCGTCCCCCGCCGCGACTGCTCCTCGCCGGCGTCGGCGTTCACAGCCGCACAGGGAACTGCGCCTGGCGCAGCAGGGTGGCGGACGGGTTCTCGCCGTAGGCCTCCCGGTGGCGGCGCGCGAAGTCACCGGTGTGGGCCATGCCCCAGCGCCGGGCGATGCCGCGCACGGTGTCGCCCCGGGCCGGATCCCCTCGCACCAGGTCGTCGTGGGCGGCCACCAGCCGCAGCTCGCGCAGGTACGCGCTCGGTGTGGTCCCGGCATGGGAGCGGAAGGCCCGGACGAGCTCCACGGTGCTGAGCTCCACGTGGCGGGCGACGTCCTCGACCGTGATCGGCGACGACGCGGCGGCGTGCAGGTACTCGACGGCGCGCCGGTAGGCCGCGTGCTGCGCGGCGGGTGAGGCACGCCGCGACCCGGGCTCCCCGGCGAGGGAGAACGCCTCCAGGGTCGCCACCGACATCCGCCGCCGCAGATCGGCGCGCAGCAACGGGAGGGAGGAGATCTCGGGATCGGTCAGCACCTGCTGCACGAACGCGAAGGTGCTCCTCCAGTACCTCTCCCGCGCGGGGGACCGCGGGCGCGGGTCGTGGAAGGCGACCTCGAGGGTCTCGTCGCCGTGGACCGACCGGGCCGTCTCCTGCAGCGTGGCCAGGCCGATGTTGACCGAGTCGACCAGCAGCCGCTCCACCTCGCCGTAGTACTCCTGGCCCGGCTGGAGCAGGAACACCCCGAGCCCGGTGCCCGACCAGCCGTCGATCGTCCAGTCGACGCCGCCGGCGCGCGGCAGCACGACGGAGAAGACCTCGTCGAGCACCATCCGTCCGGCGATGCTGCCGTGGAAGGTGAGCCGCCCCAGGCTGAGGTCGGCGTCCCCCTGCACGTCCTGGCGGTACAGGAACGACGACCTGTCGGCGACCGTGCCCATGCGGGCACTGGTGTAGACCTGCTGCAGCGCCTCGACGGCCTCCTCCGGGTCGGTGGTCGAGACGTGCAGCCGGATCGGCGTCTCCGGCTCCTGGGGCATCCCGGGTCAGCTCCGCAGGGTGGTGGCCGGGGCCTGGCCGTACCGCTCCCGGTAGGCCGCGGCGAAGCGCCCCCGGTGGCCGAAGCCCCAGCGCGCGGCCACCGCCTCCACGGTCGCGCCGGTGCCGGGGTCGGCGGCCAGCAGGTCGTGGTGGACGGCGTCGAGCCGGGCGGCGCGCAGGTAGGCGGTCGGGGTGGTGTCCAGCTCCCGGCGGAAGGCCGCCTGGAGCCCGCGCACGCTCATCCTGGCGGCCGCCGCGATGTCGGCCGGGCCGATGTCGGCGCCCACGTGCTCCTCGATGAAGGCGACCGCCCGCCGCACCCCGGCCGGCGCCGGACGGGACTGCCCGGCCGGTGCCTCGTTGCGGGTCAGGAAGGAGCCGGGAAAGCTGTGCAGCAGGGCGGTGGTGAGAGAGCGGGCGACCTCGGACCGGATCAGGGGGCTGCTCATCGCCCGTTCGTCGGGCAGCAGGTCGCGGACCAGGTGGGAGACCGTTCCCTGCCAGTACCGGGCCATGGCCGGCGAGACCGGGCGGATCCCCGCGAACGCCGGCCGGAAGGACTCGTCCCCCAGCAGCCGCCGGGCGTGGTCCTCCACCGCCGCGGGGTCCAGGGACACGGTGAACGCCTCGAGCTCGTCCCACCAGCTGGTGAAGCTGCGCTGGGGGAACAGGAAGGGCCCGGTGCGGGGGAAGCGGTCGCCGGCGCTGGTCGCGCTCAGCACGCCCGACGTCACGTGGCACACCCGCAGCACGTCGGCACCGTCCGTCCTGCCGGCGCACGAGGAACCCTTCAACCGCACGCGTTCGTACGCCACGGGCCCGATGCCGGTCGCGGCCAGGCGCATGTCGAACGCACCCTCCGGGGACCTGCGCACGCCACGGATGGCGAAGACCTCGTCGAGCACCGCGATGCCCTCCGCCGGGTCGCGGGTGGTGAACACCGACCGCTGCACCTGGGAGTCCATGCTCCGCAGGCTACGCCCGTGCGCGGGGCGAGTCGACAGCAGGTCTCCCCGTGACCCGGGCGGTGTGCCCGACCGGGTCACGGGGGAGTGCCGCACCGCTTCCCGGGAGACGGACCCGTGACGCCGGGCGGGGAGTGCGGCATCCTGGGAGGGTGCCGCACCTGGTGCTGGAGGTCGACCCCGCCCTGTGGTTCCTGCTGTCGCCACGACGCCGGAGCCCGCGTTTCGCGGTGGAGGTGCCGGGCACGGACACGGTCGGCCACGTGGTGCGCATGGTCGGGATCCCGCCGACCGAGGTCGGCCCGCTGCGCCTCGACGGGCGTCCCGCCGGACTGGAGGCGCGTCCCACCGCCGCGGCGCGCCCCGGCACGACCCCCGTGCTGGACGTCCGTCCCCGTCGGCGGCCCCAGCCCACCCGGCACACGCCGCCGCGCTTCCTGCTGGACGTCCACCTCCGTCCCCTCGCCCGCCGCCTCCGCCTGCTGGGGCTCGACGCCGCGTGGGAGCCCGACGCCGAGGACGCCCACCTCGTGGAGCGGGCCGCCCGGGAGGAGCGGGTGCTGCTGACCCAGGACCGGGGGCTGCTCCACCGCGGCGCCCTGCCCGAGGGCGCCCTCGTGCGCGGTGAGCACGCCGACGACCAGCTGGCCGACGTCCTGGAGCGCTTCGCCCCGCCCCTGGCGCCGTGGACGCGGTGCCTGCGCTGCGGCGGCCCGCTCGTCGCGGCGAGCGCGGAGGAGGTCGCCGACCAGCTGCTGCCGCGCACCCGGCGGGCGTACCGGGAGTTCTCCCGGTGCACCGGCTGCGGCCGGGCGTACTGGCGCGGAGCCCACGCGCGGCGCCTGGACGCCGTCGTCGCCCGTGCCGAGCAGGTGCTGGCCGCGGACCCGGACGGCTGACGCCCCGGCCGGCGCGACCCTTGCCCGCATCGTCCCGGCGGGCGTAGCTTGGTGGCCATGTTCCTGTCCTGATGCCCCGGCCCGCGTCCGCGGCCGGCACCGTCGATCCGAGCCCGAGGGGCTCAGCGCATCCGGTGCCGCACCGGCCCGGCGGGCCCGACCCCCAGCATCGACAGGACCGCACCGTGACCACCACCGTCCTCCCGGCGGCGACCGCCGCCCCGCGCCGCCCCGTCCACCTGCGCCTGGACGGCATCGGCGTCAGCCACCCCGGCCGCCGGGTCCTCACCGACGTGTCGCTGACCGCCACCGCCGGTGAGCGCATCGGCCTGATCGGGGAGAACGGCGCCGGCAAGACCACCCTGCTGCACGTGGCCGCCGGGCTCCTGGTCCCGGGCACCGGCACCGTGCACCGGCCCGAGCGCACCGGACTGCTCCGCCAGGAGCTCGACCTCCCCGGCGCCACCACCCTGGCGCAGGTCGTCGAGCAGGCCGTCGCGGAGGTCCGCGCCCTGGAGCACCGGCTGGCCGAGCTCGCCGCCGCGATCGCCGCGGCGCCCGACGACCCCGCGACGGCGGACGCCTACGACGCCGTCCTGCGGGACGCCGAGCGACACGGGCTGTGGGCCCTCGACGCCCGCATCGAGACGGTCCTCGGCGGCCTCGGCCTCGGCCGGCTGCCCGGGGACCGGCCGGTCGGGGGGCTCTCCGGCGGGCAGCGCCGCCGGCTCGCGCTCGCGGCCCTGCTGCTGGCCCGGCCCACGGCGCTGCTGCTGGACGAGCCGACCAACCACCTCGACGACGACGCCGTCGACTTCCTGGCGAGGGAGCTGGCCGGCTGGCGGGGGCCGGTGCTCCTGGCCAGCCACGACCGCTGGTTCCTGGACGAAGCGGCCACCCGGCTCGTCGACCTCGACCCCGCCCTGGGACCTGACGAGTCCGCGGGCGGGCCGCCCCGGCAGGGCACGTCGACCACGGGCGGCTACAGCTCCTACCTCGAGCAGCGCGAGCTGGCCCGCCGCCGCTGGGCCGAGCGCTTCGCCGCCCAGGCACAGGAGCGGGAGCGGCTGCAGGAGATCGCCGAGGTCTCCGGCCGGGAGGTCTTCCACACCACGGCCCCGAAGTCCGAGGGGCGGATCACCCGGAAGTTCTACAGCGACCGCGCCGCCAAGACCGTCGGCGGCCGGGTGCGGTCGGCCCGCCACCGGCTGGCCGAGCTCGAGCGCACGGCCGTGGACGCCCCGCCGCCGCCGCTGCGCTTCGCGGGGTTCGCCCCGGACGCGGTCACCTCGTCCGACGCCGACCTCCCGCTGGTCCGGCTGGCCGGGGCACGGGTCGCGGGGCGCCTGGCGCCGACCGACCTCGAGCTGCGGGCCGGGGACCGGCTACTGGTCGAGGGGCCGAACGGCTCCGGGAAGTCGACGCTGCTCGCCGTGCTGGCGGGGGAGCTGCGCCCCGACGGCAGGGCCGTGGAGCGGCAGACCTCCGTCGTCGTCGGCCGCCTGGCCCAGGACGACTCCTGGCCGGACCTGTCGTGCACGGCGGAGGCGGCCTTCCGCTCCCGGCTGCGGGACGGGGAGCGCGCCCCGACACTGGAGGAGCTGGGCCTGCTGCGCGACGGCGACGCCTCCCGCCCCCTCGGGGAACTCTCCCCGGGGCAGCGCCGGAGGGTCGCGCTCGCGGCCCTGGTCGCGGAGCCGGCCCCGCTGCTCCTGCTGGACGAGCCCACGAACCACCTGTCGCTGGCCCTGGCCGAGGAGCTCGAGCGGGCCCTGGCGGACTTCCCGGGCACGGTGGTGCTGGCCACGCACGACCGGTGGGTCCGGCGGCGCTGGCGGGGCAGGGTGGTCCCGGTGCGGGCCGGGGCGGGCTGAGGCGGCCCGCCTACGGTGCCGCCGCCGGCCGGGCGGGGGCGGCACCGCGCACGTACGCCTCGATCTCCCGTCCGGCGTCCCCGAACCAGGGCGCCGACTCCTCGTAGTCGGACCACCCGTCGGTCAGCACGGCGACGACGTAGCCCTCGCCGCCGAGCTCGACGATCCCGGCGTCGTGCGAGACGTCCTGCAGCAGGCCGGTCTTGTGCGCGAAGCCGACGTCCGGGGAGAAGCCCGAGGACAGGGCGTAGTCGAGGTGCTGCTCCTCGAGGAACCCGAGGAGCAGGGCGGTGGAGGAGCCGGAGAGCAGCTCGCCCCTGCGCAGCCGCTCCAGGAGGTCGGCGACGTCGGCGGGGGTGGTGGTCATCGCGACGACGTCCTCGGATCCCGTGCCGGGGTCGAACGTGGTGGCCGTGAAGCCCTGCTCGTGCGCGAAGGCCTCGACCTCCTTCCACCCGAGCCACCGGCCCAGCGCCGCGCCGGAGGCGTTGTCCGACCAGCTGATCATCACATCGAGGGCCTGCTCGACCGTGAGCCCCAGCTCCGGCACGGCGTCCGAGAGGGCGAGGGCGCCCCGGTCGGCCTCGTCGAGGACCGCATGGGCGAGGAAGAGCTTGTAGAGGCTCGCGCTCGTGAACGGGCGGTCGGCGTTGCGGGCCAGCACCTCCCCGCCCTCCGGGTCGAGCAGCACGACGCCGAGCTCCCCGGGCACCTCGCCGGCGAGATCCTCCAGGCTCCGCGCCAGGTCCACCGCGGCGGTCTCGGCCGGCGGGGCGGCGGTCGTTCCGCCCTGCTCCCCGCCGCAGGCCCCGAGCAGGAGGGCGAGGCCCAGCACCGCGGTGCGGCCGGCTCGGGCCCCTCGACTGCTCGTGCGCACGGTTCGCCTTTCGTTCCCGGACGGACGGGGGACGCGGGCGGAGCGCCCCGGCGGAGGCTGCCGGTCCCGTGCACGACCGTACCGGCGCCATCCTGGATTTCTTCTGAGCATGTTCCGTCAATCGGGTCCCCGTCCCTTGAACCGGTTTGGGAAGCGTGCTTACCTTTGAGGTCCACGCAGAACCACGGAGGAGGGGTCATGGCTGCAGCTGCGGGCGAGAACTGGTGGCGGAGGACGCTGGCGATCGGGTTCTTGTCCTTCGCCGCGCTGGGACTCGCGGGGTGCGACGAGTCCGGGTCCGGCGGCGAGGAGAACATGGAGCAGGAGGCCCCCGCCGGCGAGGAGGAGACGCCCGACGGCGAGGGTCCCCGCGAGGGCGAGGGCCCCGCGGAGCAGGACGAGGAGCAGGAGGACGACGGCTGAGCCGGCGGGCCCCTGGCCGGCCGCGCCGGGGCTGCCCCGCCCCCATCTCATGGACCAGCGCTGGGAGGACGCCGTCTTCCTGCACTGGCGGATCCCCGCGGCCGCGGCGGCGACGCGCATGCCCCCGGGAGTCCGGGCCGACGTGATCGACGGCTCCGCGTGGGCGGGCCTCGTGGGGTTCCGCATGCACCGGATCCGGCTCGGCGCCACGGTGCCGCTGCCCTGGCTCGGCAGCTTCCCCGAGATCAACGTGCGCCTGTACTCGCGCGAGCAGGACGGCACGCGCGGGGTCGTGTTCCTCTCCCTCGACGCCCCGCGGCTCGCGGTGGTCCTCGGCGCCCGCGCCGCCGGCATCCCTTACGTGTGGTCGCGGTGCCGGGCCGTCGTCGAGGACGAGGCGGACCCGGGCTTCGGCTACGACGTGGAACGACGCCGCAGACGGACGGGCACCTCCTTCGCCGTGCGCCCGGACCGCGCCGCCGCGGCCGACGACGAGCTGTCGCTGGGGCTCACCGCGCGCTTCGGCCTGCACAGCCGGTTCGCCGGCCGGACGGTGCACGTCCCCGTCTCGCACGAGCCCTGGCCGCTGCACCCCGCCGCGACCACGCACCTCGAGGACGGGCTGCTGGCCGCGGCCGGCCTCGACGTCCACGGCCCGCCCGAGTCGGTGCTGTTCTCGCCGGGCGTCCGGACCCGGATCGGCCGCCCCCGGACGGTGCGCAGCTCCTGAACCGCGGGGCCGGCCCCTCCTGCCGAGCCGTCCGCGCCTGCTGCTCCGGGCCCGTTCCCTGCCCCTCCACTCCTGGACGGCGGGACCGGGGTCCCGCCAGCCCCACAAGAGTGGGCAGGCTCCGGAGGGTGCGGAAGGTCCAGGATGGGACCAACTCCCGCGGGAGCGACCGGGAGGACTCCGGTCGAGGTCGCTCCCGGAGCCGCTCATCCCCGGGACCGTGCCTCCGGGGGAGCCGGACGCGAAAGGCCCGCCGTGACCACCCCGCTCGTTCCCGAGCTGCCCCAGCTGCCGGAGTTCTCCGGACCGTCCCCGGCCGCTCCGGCGACCCCGCGCCCCGGCCGCACGTTCGAGCCGGCGGCCACGGGCGTCCTGCTCCTGCTCCTCGCGCTGGCCCTCGTCCTGGCCGCCCTCGTCCGTGCCGTGCCGGTGGGGCCACCGCTCACGGTGGCGCTCCTGCTGCTCGTGTCCGTCGGCGTGCTCGCGCTGGGCGCACCGGAGGACGGCGATCCCCTCCTGACCGCGGCCCCGGAGGATCTCGACGACGAGGCGCCGGAGACGCTGGGGGTCTACTACTACGACCGGCACGGCCGTCCGGTGCCCATCGACGACGCGTTCTGACCGGCGCCCCGTTCCGCGCCAGGGCCGTGTCCGAATCGTGTCCGTCATCTTCGCCCGTGTTGGCCGTGGACCCCTGACCTGCGCCTACGTTGGTGACGTAGTACCAGGCACGGGGTCCGGGGAGCGTTCGGGGGAACGCGCCGCGGGCCGGCATCAGTCGCGAAGCGGTCCCCGCTTCTTCACCGGATGGGACAGAACCATGAGAAGAACCACCAGGGCAGTCACGGCAGCAGCCTTCGCGGCAGGGATCGGCCTCGTCGCCGCCGCACCGGCGCAGGCGGCCATGGAGATCTACGACATCAGCGACGCGACGAGGATCGCCGAGGGCGCGGCCCTCGAAGGCACCTACACCGTGACCTGCACCGCGGGGACGGACGTGTTCGTCAGCCTCACCGTGACCCAGCGGGTGTCCGACGGGCGGATCGCCAACGGCAGCTACTTCGAGCAGTGGACCTGCGAGGGCGGCGAGGTCACGCTGGACTACCAGACCGTGGCCTACAACATGGCCTTCGACGAGGGGCCGGCCGTGGTCTCCGGGTTCATCCAGGAGTGCCAGCCGCTCACCCAGCCCTGCGGCCCGGGCACGAACCTGCCGCTGGTCGTCATCCAGGTCGCCGACTGACCTCGGCGCCGCCGAACGGCCCGCTCCCGGTCCGGGAACTCTGCCCGAAAGTCCAGTGCCCGGGGGCCCACCCAGTCCTATAGTCGAAAACATCGATCGCACACCGTTCCCCCCACGCCCCCCGCAGCGGCTCGACGACCGCGCCGGCCCCGCCCTCCACGAGGAGACCCTCACGAGGCGGCCGGCGCGGGTCGACGTCGTGAGCGGAGCCGACCCCGCCGTGAAGGGCTACCGCACGGTCTGCCGCGAGCTGCTCGAGAGGGCCGGGCTGTGAGCGCCCCCGCCGTCGAGCTGCGCCGCCCCGAAGGCCGGTGGCACCGCCACCGGGAGATGATCTGGGGCACCTCCGTGACCGTCGACGTCCGTGCCGGCGAGGAGGGACTGCCCCCCGAGCACGCCGTGCAGCACGCGCTGGACGTGGCCGTGGCCAACATGCGGTGGGTCGACGCCGTGTTCTCCACCTACCGCCCCGACTCGCTCGTGACGGCACTCCGCTCCGGGCTGCTGGACGAGCGCCGGCTCAGCCGTTGGGACGCCGCCCAGGGCGCCGTGCTGGACGTCCTCCAGCGCTGCCGGGAGGGCCGGCAGCTGACCGACGGCTGCTTCGACCCGTGGGCCGTGCGCGGCGGCTTCGACCCCTCCGGCTACGTCACGGCGTGGGCCGCGGAGCGGATCGCCGACGACCTGGTCCGCGCCGGGTGCGCGAACGTCTGCGTGGAGACCGGCGGGGACGTCGTGACCCGCGGGTCCGCCGGACCCGGAGAGCCCTGGACGGTCGGGATCCGCCACCCCGAGGACGCCGGCGCCGTCACGTGGACCGTGCTGCCCGGCGACGGGGCGGTCTCGACCTCGGGCACCTACGAGCGCCCGGCGCACATCGTCGACCCGCGCACGGGCCGGCCCGCCACGGGTGCCCGGTCCGCGACGGTCGTCGGCCCGGACGCACGGCTGGCCGGGGTGCTCGCCACGGCGCTCGTGGTCGCCGGCCGGGACGGGGCCCGCTGGCTCACCGGCCTGGACGACTGGTCGGCCTGGGTAGCGGATCCCGCCCCCGCGGACACGGCGTGGTCGGTCGGCCGGGAGCGGCACCTCGCCCGCTGACTCCCCGCGCGGCCCCACCGGTGGCTAGGGTGGAGGCGGTGAGCACCCACACCGACACCACCCCGGCCCCCGCACCCGACGCCTCCCGCACCGGCATGGTCCGCGTCCGGGGAGCCTCCGAGCACAACCTGCGCCACGTGGACGTGGACGTCCCCCGCGACGCGATCGTCGCCTTCACCGGCGTCTCCGGCTCGGGGAAGTCCTCCCTGGCCTTCGGCACCATCTACGCCGAGGCGCAGCGGCGCTACCTCGAGTCCGTGGCGCCCTACGCCCGGCGCCTGATCCAGCAGGGGCACAACCCCGCGGTCGAGGGGATCACCGGGCTGCCGCCCGCCGTCGCCCTGCAGCAGCGGCGCGGCGCGCCCAGCTCCCGCTCCACGGTGGGCACCCTCACCACGCTGTCCAACTCGATGCGGATGCTCTTCTCCCGGGCGGGCACCTACCCCGAGTCCGCCGCGGGGAGCCTGGACTCGGACGCCTTCTCGCCCAACACCGCCGCCGGGGCGTGCCCCCGCTGCTCGGGTCTGGGCACCGTGCACGACGTCACCGAGTCCTCCCTGGTCCCGGACCCGGCGCTCAGCATCCGGGACGGGGCCATCGCGGCCTGGCCGGGAGCGTGGCAGGGCAAGAACCTGCGCGACATCCTGAGCCACCTGGGCCACGACGTCGACGTCCCCTGGCGCGAGCTGCCGCGGGAGGAGCGCGACTGGATCCTGTTCACCGAGGAGCAGCCGGTCGTGGAGATCATCCCGCAGCGCGACCGGGTGGCGAAGCCGTACAAGGGCCGGTTCTGGAGCGCCCGCAGCTACGTCCTGCACACCCTCGCGGACTCCGCGAGCCAGCAGATGCGCGAGCGCGTCCTGCAGTACGTGGTCACGGGCCCCTGCCCCGCGTGCGCCGGCAGCGGCCTGCGCCCCGAGGCGCTCGCCGTGACCTTCGCCGGCCGGAGCATCGCCGAGCTCAACGGGGCGTCCCTGGGCGAGCTGGCCGAGGTGGTCCGGCCCACGGCCGCCCTGGAGCACGCCGGCACCGCCTCCCGGGCCGTGTCCTCGGGGGAGCGCAGCGAGGCCGCGGTGACCATCGCCAAGGACCTGCTCGCACGGCTGCAGGTGCTCCTGGACCTGGGCCTGGGCTATCTGAGCCTGGACCGGTCCACACCCACGCTCTCCCCGGGGGAGATGCAACGGCTGCGGATCGCCACCCAGCTGCGCTCCGGGCTCTTCGGCGTGGTCTACGTGCTCGACGAGCCCTCGGCGGGCCTGCACCCGGCCGACGCCGAGCCGCTGCTGGCCGTGCTCGAGGAGCTGAAAGCCTCCGGGAACTCGGTGTTCGTCGTGGAGCACGACATGGCCGTGGTGCGGCGCTCCGACTGGGTCGTGGACGTGGGGCCCCAGGCCGGGGACCGCGGCGGCTCGGTGCTCTACAGCGGGCCCGTCCCCGGCCTGGCCGAGGTGGCGGAGTCCGCCACGCGCCCGTTCCTGTTCCCGGACGGCTCCCGGGACGGCACGACGGCGAAGCGCACGCCCCGCCCGGTCGAGCGGCGGCTGCAGTTGCGCGGGGTCACGCGCCACAACCTGGTGGACCTCGACGCGGAGATCCCCCTGGGCGTGCTCACCGCCGTCACCGGGGTCTCCGGCTCGGGCAAGTCCACGCTGGTCAGTCAGGTCCTGGCCGAGACGGTCGGCCGGCACGTGCACGGCGGTGCGGCGCCCGCCGACCCCGAGGGCCCGGCCGCGACCGCGCCGGCGGCCGGGGCCCCGGTGGGCGCGGTCGAGGGCCTGGAGCACCTGGACCGGCTGATCCGCGTGGACCAGCGGCCCATCGGCCGGACCCCGCGCTCCAACCTGGCGACCTACACGGGCCTGTTCGACGCGGTCCGCAAGCTCTACGCCGCCACCGACGAGGCGCGGGCCCGCGGCTACGGGGCCGGGCGATTCTCCTTCAACGTGACCGGCGGCCGGTGCGAGACGTGCCAGGGCGAGGGCTTCCTGGCCGTGGAGCTGCTGTTCCTGCCCGGCACCTACGGACCCTGCCCCGACTGCCAGGGCGCCCGCTACAACCCCGAGACGCTGGAGGTCACCCACCGGGGCCGGAGCATCGCCGACGTCCTGGGCATGCGCGTGGAGACCGCCGCGGAGTTCCTCGCGGACGTCCCGGCCGCCGCGCGGAGCCTGCGCACCCTGCTGGACGTGGGGCTCGGCTACCTGCGGCTCGGCCAGCCGGCCACCGAGCTCTCCGGCGGCGAGGCGCAGCGGATCAAGCTGGCCACCGAGCTGCAGCGGGCCCGGCGCGGCCACACCCTGTACCTCCTGGACGAGCCCACCACCGGGCTGCACCCGCAGGACGTGCAGCTGCTGCTGCGCCAGCTGAACCGCCTGGTGGACGCCGGCAACACCGTGGTGGTGGTGGAGCACGCCATGGACGTGGTGGCGGCGTCGGACTGGGTGATCGACATGGGTCCGTCCGGCGGCGAGGCCGGTGGGCGGATCGTGTGCGCCGGGACCCCGGCGGACGTGGCCGGGTGCTCGTGGAGCCGGACGGCGCCCTACCTGGCGGACGCCCTCGCCTGAGGCCCGCAACGTCGCAGCCCCCGCGCGCCGGACGGCGGGCGGGGGCTGGAGGAGGCCGCTGCGGATCAGTTCTGCTGCTGGTCCTCCTGGTCCTGCTCGCCGGTGCCGAGGAAGTCCCCGGCCTTCTCCTGGCCCTGGTCCACCTGGCTCTCGTACTTCTTGTCGGTGCGCTCGTCGACGGCGTCGCCGCCCCGGTCGATGCCCTGCTCCACCTTGTCCGGATGCTGGTCCGCAAGGTTCTTCGCCTTGTCCGCGAATCCTCCCATGTCCACCATGTCCGTTCCTCTCGTCGAGCGGTTCCGGCGGGCGCCGCCCGCCGGAGGTACTCCTCCATCCTGGTCCCCCGCCGGGGGCCCTGGCCACCCCTCCGGGCGATCCGCGTGCCCGCGCGGCGTGCGCGACTCAGTCCTGCGGCCGGGCCCGGGCCTGCCGCGCCCGGTGCAGCTCCTGGTGCAGCTTCCGCACCGCCGGGGCCAGGTCGGGGCACGGCCCGTCCACGGGCACGCCCGGGGCCACCTGGGAGATCGGCAGCGGCGCCACGGGCGCGGGCGGGGCGCCGAGCTCGTGCAGCCACCGGCCGAGCTGCGCCGAGGACGAGGCGTGGACGATGCGGCCCAGTCCCACCCAGGCGTGCGCGGCCGAGCACATGGGGCAGTGCTCGCCCGAGGTGTAGACCGTGGCCGCGGAGCGCTGCTCCGGGGCCAGGTGAGCGGCCGCCCACCGGGCGATCTCGAACTCGGGGTGCCGGGTCGCGTCACCGCCGGCCACCCGGTTGCGGTCCTCGAACAGGACCTCTCCCCGGGCCGAGACGAGCACCGAGCCGAACGGCTCGTCCCCGGCGTCGAGGGCCTCGCGGGCCAGCTCCACGCAGCGTCGCAGGTGCCCGCGGTCGGTCTCCGAGATGCCCATGGGCCCAGCCTACGGGCCGGGACGGCGGCGCGCCGGAGCACGGCGGCCGGACCAGGGCGCCGGCGCGATCAGTCCTGCGCGGTCAGGTCCGCCCGTCCCGTCGGTCCCGTCACGTCGGTCCCGTCACGTCGGTCCGTCACCCTGGCCCGTCACGTCCACGACCCCCTCGAGCACCTCCGCCACCACGGCCCGCGCCCGCGCCTCGGCCTCGGCCGGGTCCCCGGCGGCGACGGCGGCGGCCGTGGCCTCGTGGTCCTCGAGCGCCCGGGGGTCAGGAGTCCGGGGCATGAGCCCCAGTGCGGTGCGGCCGGACAGCACCTCGGCCACCACGTCCTGCAGGGCGGCGAGCATCGGGTTGCCGCTCGCCTCCAGCAGCAGCGCGTGGTAGGCGGTGTCCACCTCCAGGTACTCGGGGTCCGTGCCGCGGTGGGCCTCGCCGAGCTCCCGCAACCGGGCGGCGAGCTCCACCAGGCGCCGCCGGGCGGGCTCGTCGGCCCGGGCCGCGGCCAGGCGGGCGGCCACCGGCTCGATCGCGGCCCGCAGCTCCGTGAGGCTCCGCAGCTGCTCGCCCCGTCCCGGGCCGCCGAGCCGCCACCGGATCACCCGGGGGTCGAACGGGTTCCAGTCCCGCGGCGGACGGACGGTGACGCCCACCCGCCGCCGGGACTCCACCATCCCCATGGACTCGAGCACGCGCACCACCTCGCGCACGAGCGTGCGGGAGACACCGAACTCCTCCTCGAGGCTGCCGAGGGTCAGGACCGTGCCGGGCGCGCGGACGCCCGAGGCGATGCTCTCACCGAGCCGGTCCAGCACCCCGCTGTGCTGCTCCACCCCGTGCATGGGTGCTCCGTCCGTCATGTGCGGCGCGGTCGCGCCCACCTTGTTGCCAAAAGTATGATCTTTCTGTCAGCCTATCGTGTGTCGTGGCTCACGACGAGACCCCAAGGCCTGTTCGCAGGCACGAGATCAACGGAGAAGCTCAGTGGAAGACTGGACACAGACCCTCGGCACCGCGCCACTGCTGGCGATCGCAGCAGCCGCCATCGCACTGATCCTGGTCCTGGTGATCAGGTTCAAGCTGCACGCCTTCCTCACCCTGATCCTCGTGGCGCTGCTGACGGCGTTCGCCACCGGCATCCCCACGGGCCTGATCGTGGAGACGGCGGTCACCGCCTTCGGGGGCACGCTGGGCTCGGTGGCCCTGCTCATCGGCCTCGGCGCCATGCTCGGCAAGCTCGTGGAGCACAGCGGCGGCGCCCGGGCGCTCGCCGACAAGCTCGTGGACGTCTTCGGCGAGAAGCGCGCGCCCTTCGGGCTCGGCATCGCCTCCCTGATCATGGGCTTCCCGATCTTCTTCGACGCCGGTCTCGTGGTCATGCTCCCGATCATCTTCGCGGTCGCCCGCCGGGTGAGCGGCAACAACGTGCTCCTCTACGGCATCCCCGCCGCCGGCGCGTTCTCGGTCATGCACGTCTTCGTGCCGCCGCACCCCGGGCCCGTGGCCGCCACCGAGCTCTACGGCGCCGACCTCGGCATGGTCCTGCTCATCGGCCTGCTGCTGGCCTTCCCGCTCTGGTACGTCTCCGCGTACCTGTGGGGCAAGCGCGTGGGCACCAAGTACGTCCTGCCCGTCCCGGGCTTCTTCGGCGACGTCGACGACGACCAGCCCACCAACCCGCCGCGGGTCGGCACCATCATCGCCCTGCTGCTGCTGCCCCTGGTGCTGATCTTCATGAACACCGGGCTGGACTTCCTGCGCGCCGCCGGCACCGTGTCCGAGGACGCCGAGTGGTTCCAGGTGCTCTCCGCCCTCGGCGAGTCCCCGGTGGCCCTGCTGATCTCGGTCCTCGTGGCCCTGTTCGTCCTCGGCACCCGCCGCGGCGAGCACGGCACCGCCCTCGAGAAGGTCATCGACTCCTCCCTGGGGCCGGTCGCCTCCGTCATCCTCATCACCGGCGCCGGCGGCATGTTCGGCGGCATCCTGCGCGCCTCCGGCATCGGCGACGCCCTGGCGTCCTCGCTGGACGGCATCGGCCTGCCCGTCATCTTCGCCGCCTACCTCATCGCCGTCGTCCTGCGCCTCGCCCAGGGCTCGGCCACGGTGGCCCTCGTCACCGCCGCCGGGCTCATGGCCCCGGCCGTGGCCGCCGGCGGCTTCAACTCCGTGGAGGTCGCCGCCGTGGTCCTCGCGACCGCCGCGGGCTCGGTGTTCGCCGGCCACGTCAACGACTCCGGCTTCTGGCTCGTCGGCCGGCTCATGGGCATGGACGTCAAGACCACGCTGAAGACGTGGACCGTCCAGCAGGCCCTCGAGTCCGTCGTGGGCTTCGCCATCGTCCTCGTCATCTTCTACATCGCCTGAGGCGGACGTGAACGGCATCTTCGACATCAGCGGCCGGCTCGCCCTCGTCACCGGGTCCTCCCGGGGACTGGGGCGGGCCCTGGCCACGGGTCTCGCCGAGGCGGGCGCCCGCGTGGTCCTGCACGGGCGCGACGCCGGGGCCCTCGCCCGGGTGCGCGACGAGATCGCCCGCGGCACGGGCACGCACCCGGTCACGGCGTCCTTCGACCTCACCGACGCCGGGGCCGTGCGGGCGGGGATCGAGGCGGTCGTGGCCGAGCACGGCGTCCCGGACATCCTGGTGAACAACGCCGGGATCCAGCGCCGCGCCCCCTTCGCCGAGTTCGCGGCCCAGGACTGGGAGGACATCGTCGCGGCGAACCTCTCGAGCGTGTTCCACGTGTCCCGGGCCGTGGTCCCCGGAATGCAGGAGCGCGGTTCGGGCAAGATCGTCAACATCGGGTCCGTACAGTCGGTGCTCGCCCGCCAGACCATCGCCCCGTACTCGGCCACCAAGGGCGGGGTGGTCATGCTCACCAAGGGGATGGCCGCGGACCTCGCCCGGCACAACATCCAGGTCAACGCGATCTCGCCCGGGTACTTCGCCACCGAGATGAACCAGGCGCTGGTCGAGGACGAGGAGTTCAACCGCTGGGTGGTCGAGCGGACCCCGGCCCGGCGCTGGGGACAGGTCCAGGAGCTCGTGGGTACCCTGGTCTACCTGTGCTCGGACGCCTCGAGCTTCGTCTCGGGCCACAACGTCCTGGTCGACGGCGGCATGACCTCCGTCCTCTGACCCGGACCGCAGCACCGCCCGGCAGCACCGCCCCGCGGCGGCACCCCGGGACGCACCAGGAGGAGAGCTCATGAAGGCCATCGTGATCCACGGCAAGGACGACCTGCGCGTCGAGGAAGTGCCCACCCCGGAGCCCTCCGAGGGGCAGGTCCGGCTCCGGATCGCCTACGGCGGGGTGTGCGGGTCGGACCTGCACTACTGGGCCGAGGGCGCCAACGGCGAGTACGTGGTCCGCGAGCCCCTCGTGCCCGGGCACGAGGTCTCCGGCACGGTGGACCTCGACCCCGCCGGCGAGCTGGCGCCGGGCACCCCGGTGACGGTCCACCCGGCCACGTTCGGCGTGCCCGAGCCCGGGATCGAGGACCGGCGCCACCTGTGGCCCGGCGGGGCCTACCTGGGCAGCGCCTCCACCCGGCCGCACACCCAGGGCGGGATGAGCGAGTACCTGCTGGTCCGCCGGGACATGCTCCGGGTGCTCCCGGAGGGCCTGCCGCTGCGCCGGGCCGCGCTCGCCGAGCCGCTGGCCGTGGCGCTGCACGGTCTCACCGTGGCCGGGGACGTGGCCGGCCGTCGCGTGCTCGTCTCCGGGTCCGGGCCGATCGGCCTGCTCGCCGTCGCGGCGGCCCTGGCCCGCGGCGCGGCCGAGGTCGTGGCCACCGACGTCCTCGAGGGCCCGCTCGAGCGGGCCCGGGCGCTCGGCGCGCACGGCACCGTCCGGGTGGGGACCGAGCAGGTCCCGCCCGGGGCGTTCGACGTGGTGCTGGAGTGCTCCGGGGTGCCGGCGGCCGTGGGCCCCGCGCTGGTGGGCGCCCGCCGCGGCGGCGTCGTGGTCCAGGTGGGGATGGTGCCGGACGAGGCCCGGCCCGTGAACCTCGCCCCGCTGGTCTCCAAGGAGCTCCAGCTGCGCGGCTCCTTCCGGTTCGACGACGAGATCGACGAGGCGATCGCGCTGCTCGCCGCACGCCCCGGGATCGGGGACGTGGTCACGCACGAGTTCCCCGCCGACCGGGCCGTCGAGGCCTTCGCCACGGCCCGGGACTCCGCGGCCTCCGGCAAGGTCCTCGTGTCCCTGCTCCCAGGGGAGCGGCACTGATGCCGGGGCCGTCCGCGACCGGGCACCCGGATCCCGTGGTGGTGGGCGTCGACATCGGCACCACGAGCACCAAGGCGGTGGCCTTCGCCGTGGGCGGGGAGCAGCTCGCCGCCGCCTCGGCCGGCTACCCGCTGGAGGAGCCGCACCCCGGCCACGCCGTGCAGAACCCCCGGCTCATCCTGCAGGCCGTGCTGGACACCGTCCGCGCGGTGGTCGAGGAGGTCGGGGCGGAGCGCGTGGCCGGACTGTCCTTCAGCGCCGCGATGCACAGCCTGCTCGGCCTCTCGCCGGAGGGCGAGCCCCTCACCCCGCTCGTCACCTGGGCCGACACCCGTGCCAGCGGTCAGGCGGAACGGCTGCGCGCGAGCTCGGGCGGGCTCGCCCTGCACCGGCGCACGGGCACCCCCGTGCACCCGATGTCCCCGCTGCCCAAGCTCGTCTGGTTCCACGACCAGGAGCCCAAGCTGTGCGAGCGCGTCGCGTTCTGGGCCGGCATCAAGGAGTTCGTGCTGCTGCGGCTGTGCAACGCGCTCGTGATGGACCACTCGGTGGCCTCGGCCACCGGCCTCATGAACATCCACGAGCTCTCCTGGGACGGCGAGGCCCTCACCCACGCCGGCATCCTGCCCGAGCAGCTGCCCGAGCTCGTGCCCACCACCCACGTCCTGCCCGGGCTCACGGACGAGGGCGCCCGCGCCACCGGACTTCCCCCGGCCACGCCGGTCGTGGTCGGGGCCAGCGACGGGCCGCTGGCCAACCTCGGGCTCGGCGCGGTCCGGCCCGGGGTCGCGGCCTGCTCGATCGGCACGAGCGGCGCGCTGCGCGTCGTCGTCGACCGTCCCGTGGTGGACCCGCTGGGGCGGGTCTTCTGCTACGCCCTGACCCCGGGGCGCTGGGTGGTCGGCGGGGCGATCAACAACGGCGGCGTGGTCCTGGGCTGGGCCGGGGACGCCCTCGCCCCGGACCTGGGGGAGGAGCCGGAGGAGGAGCTGCTCGCGCTCGCGGCGAGCGTGCCGGCCGGGTCCGGGGGGCTGCTCATGCTGCCCTACCTGCTGAGCGAGCGGGCCCCGCACTGGAGCTCCCTGCCCAAGGGCGCCTACGTGGGGCTGACCCGCGCCCACCGCCGCGAGCACCTGGTGCGCGCCGCCCTGGAGGGCGTGTGCCAGCAGCTCGGCCTGGTCCTGCAGTCGATGCGCTCGGCCGGTCTGGCCGTGGAGCAGATCCGCGCCACGGGCGGCTTCGCCCGCAGCCCGCTGTGGCGGCAGCTGCTCGCCGACGTCCTCGGCACGGACATCTCCTTCGCCTCCGGGCACGAGGGCTCCGGGTTCGGCGCCGCGCTGCTCGGGATGCAGGCGCTCGGGCTGATCGAGTCCGTCGACGTGGCCGCGGACCTGGTGGAGGTGCAGTCCACCGTGCGCCCGGACCCCGCCGACGCCGCCGTCCACGCGTCCCTGCAACCGGTGTTCGAGCAGCTCTACGAGGCGCTCGTGCCCACGTTCACGTCCCTGCGCCGGCTGGCGCCCGCCCTGCCGCTCGAGCGCGACTGACCCCTCCGCCAGCACCGCTCCGCTCCGGTCCGGGCCGATCCGGTGCCCGGTCCGCGGGTGCATCGGCGCGCCCGCGTGGGAGAATGGACCCGTTCTGTGGCACGTGCGGGACCGTCCGGCCCCGCACGGCGGATCGTCGGCGCCGAGGGGGCCCGCCATGATCTCGAGAACGGACGTGGAAGAACTCCACCGGCAGGTCCGCGGCCCGGTCCTGCTCCCGGACGACGCCGGCTTCGCGCAGGAGGTCGCCGGCTTCAACCTGGCCGGCGTCCACCACCCGGACGCGGTGGTCGGCGTGGTCGACGCCGACGACGTGGTGGCCGCGATGCAGTGGGCCGCCGCCCACCACGAGCCCGTGGGGATCCAGTCCACGGGCCACGGCGCGGACCAGCCCATGGAGGGCGGGCTGCTCGTGACGACCCACCGGATGCAGGAGCTCGAGGTCGACCCCCACCGCCGGACGGCACGGATCGGCGCCGGCGTGCGGTGGCGCCGCGTGATCGACGCGGTCGCGCCCCACGGGCTCGCGGTCCTCAACGGCTCGGCCAGCGACGCCGGGGCGGTGGGCTACACCCTGGGCGGCGGGCTGCCGGTGCTCGGCCGGGTCTTCGGCTTCGCCGCGGACCACCTCCTGGGCCTCGACGTGGTCACACCCGACGGACGGCTGCGCCACGTGGACGCCGGGCACGAGCCGGAGCTGTTCGCCCTGCTGCGCGGGGGCAAGGGCAACCTGGGCCTCGTCACCTCCATGACCCTGCGCCTCGTCCCGCTGGAGGGCCTCTACGGCGGCGGAGTCTTCTACCCCGGCACCGACGCCCAGGAAGTGCTGAGCGCGTTCAGCCGGTGGGCGCCCACCCTGCCGGAGCACGCCTCGACGTCCGTGGCCCTGCGCTGGATGCCGCACGACCCGACCGTTCCCGAGCAGCTGCACCAGCGGATGCTGGTGCACCTGCGCTTCTGCTGGGTGGGCGCGGAGGACGAGGGGGCCCGGGTCCTCGCGCCGATGCGGGAGGTCGCGCGCCCGGTCCTGGACCTCGTGGGGCCCATGGACTACCGGGACATCGACCAGGTGCACATGGACGCCACCGAGCCGGGGCTGTACGTGCTGACGGGGGAGTTCCTGCGGGAGTTCGACGCCGCGGCGGTCATGGCGCTGCTGCGCCTCGCCGGGCCCGGCAGCCGGTGCCCGCTGCCGGAGGTGGGGATCCGCCTGATGGGCGGGGCATTCACCCGGACGGACGGCACCCAGGACGCGGTCTCGGGCCGGGATGCGGCGTTCTTCCTGGAACTCATCGGCTGGCTCGCGCCCCACGTGGCCGAGGCGACGCCCCGGGCGCTGGCCGAGATCCTGCAGACCATGGCCCCGTGGTCCACGGGGCGGGCGTTCGTGAACATGCACGGGGTCCCGGGCGGGGAGAGCGAGCACGCCCGGGCGTGGTCCGAGGAGGTCTACGCCCGGCTGGTCCGGGCCAAGGCGCTCTACGACCCGGACAACCTGCTGCGCTTCCAGCACGTGGTCGGCCAGGAGCGCCCGGCTCCCGGCCCCGGCCAGCCGGCGGACAGCTCCGCATGATGGACTCGGGACAGCACCGCGCGGCACCGCGTGCGGTGACCTCTCTCGGAAGGAGACGTGATGGTGAACCTCAAGGGGCTCACGGCCAAGGCCAAGCAGCTCGCCCAGCGCAACCCGGACAAGGTCAACAAGGTCCTCGACCAGGCCGGCAGCTTCGTGGACAAGCGCACCGGGCGCAAGTACGAGCGCCACGTGGACTCGGTCCAGCAGAAGGCGCGCCAGTTCCTCGGCGGGAGCCGCGCCCCCGGCGAGCGGACGGCAAGGGAGACGGCTCCGGGCGGTTCGGCACCGGGCGGCCCGACCACCGGCGAGCGCCTGGACGGGCAGCCGGGCGGACCGGGGACCACGGACCGGCCCGGTGACGTGCCCGGCACCGAGGGGCCGGACCAGGGCCCCCGCCGCTGAGCGGATCCCGGCCCCCAGGACCGGACCGGACCCCGCCTGCCGCGCTCTGAGCGCACGGCAGGCGGGGTCCGTCGTCGTCCCGGCGGTGCTGCCCGCCGCCGCGCACGGCGGGGGACGTCTCAGCGCACCAGGGACGCGAAGACCACGTAGTTGTCGTCGAACTCCCCGGTGGCCGGGTCGTAGCCGTCGCACGTGATCAGCCGCAGCTCGGCCCCCTCCGTGTTGCCGTAGACCTCGAGGGTGGGGAAGTCGTCCTTGCCGTACTGCTCCCCGCGGTCGACGGCGAACACGGCCGTGCTCCCGTTCTCCCGGGCGACCTCGATCGTGTCCCCGGGCGCGAGCTGCCGCAGCTCCGCGAAGATCCCCGGACCGCCTCCCGTGGCGTTCACGTGGCCCAGCAGCACGGCCGGGCCACGTTCACCGGGGGTGGGCGAGCCGGTGTACCAGCTGGCCGGAGCGCCCGGGCCCTCGGGCGGGACCTCCAGGGCCCCGTCCTCCCGCAGACCCAGGTGCAACAGCTCGGATTCGGTCCCGGTCGCCGGGACGGTCAGAGAGACCGGTTCCGACGCGACCAGGACCGCGGGGCTGCTCTCCGGGACGGCGGCCGGGATCCCGCCCGACGGCAACGGCGTGGCCGCGGCCGTGGGTGAGGTGGTGGGTGAGGTGGTGGGCGATGCCGAGGCCGAGGCCGCCGCGGACGTGCGGCCGGGAGCCGCCGGCGCGTCGTCGCCGGACCCGGCGGCGCAGCCGGTGGCGAGCAGGACGGCGGTCG
>NZ_JBISWK010000183.1:0-17122 GCF_044462205.1 Kocuria rhizosphaericola
CAGCAGGCCTGCGCGGCGACCGGTGGTCGATCCCGTCATGGCAGGAACCGTCCCCGTGGGGTCAGGCCCGGGCGGCACGCCGGCGCAGGGCCCAGGCGCCGCCGGCGACGGCCGCCAGGATCCCGCCGCCGAGGGCCACGGCCTCGGTGGTGGAGCCGGTCTCCTGGGCCACGCCGGTGTCGGCGCCGCCCTCGGGCATCGCGTCCATCTGGGCGGCGGTCAGGACACCGCAGGCCGCCGGCAGGGTCGCGGCCAGGGGCAGGTCGGGGTTGAGCGGGCTCATCTTCTCCGCAGCGGCCGCCGGCAGCAGCGTCGGGTCGACACCGTGGACCACGACCACGGCCGTGCCGTCCTCCACGGCGGCCCGGGTCTCGGCGTCGAGCTCCATGGTCCGCTCATAGGTGTACGCGCCACCGCCCGGGAAGCGCTCGACGGCCAGGGCCGAGTCGGGGCTGGTGTCGCCCTCGGTGGTCAGCGAGGTCAGGATCCCGCCGTAGAAGGGCTGGCCCTCGGGGGTGTTGACCACGCCGTCGCCGTCGGTGTCGGCGGAGGCCGGGGGGCACTCGGCGGCGGCCTGCTCGGGCGAGTGGATGTGCTGGGCGTGCGGGAAGGGCCCGTCCATGAAGGTCTCGGCCGCGCCGGAGACGTTCATCTTCACGGTGGCCTCGGCACCGTGCAGGTCGACCATGACGTCACCGGTGGTGCCGCTGTTGTTCAGGGTGTTCAGCGTGGCCTGGGAGGACCACATGTCGCCCTCGTGGGCTGCGGCGGGGGCCGCCGCCATGGTGAGGGCGCCGAGGGCGAGGGTGGGGACTGTGAGGAGCATGGACTTGCGCATCAGATTCTCTCCTGTGTCGTACCGGGGGTCGTGCCGTGTGCGCACTTTCGGTGTGTGCACGGTGAGTTCGCCACCGGACGGCCCCCGGACGGGTGCGAGGGAGAAAAACTTCTCGGGGCACCAGGACGGCCCGCGGACCCGTCCGTGGCCGGTCCCGCGACGAACAGGAGCCATGGAGACGGTGCGTGTGTCGGCGGCATCACAGCGACCCGGTGTGGCAGGGTGCAGTTCGACACTGCTCTCGTCCGGGTCCCGGGCGAGGTGCTGCTCCCCGAGTGAACAGCGAGATCGTGTGAGCGAAGGACCGACCGGCCGGAGCGGCGGCACCGGCGCCCCGGTGCCCGCCCCAGGGCGGACCGAGGAACAGGCGGAGCTGCTGCGCCGTGTCGCGGGCGGGGACGAGGACGCCTTCGCCCGGCTGTACGACGCGACGTCGGCGACGGTCCACGGTCTCGTGGTGCGGCTGGTCCGCTCCCCGGAGCTGGCCGCCGAGGTGGTCCAGGAGGTCTACCTGATGGCCTGGCAGCAGGCGGAGCGCTTCGACGCCGGCCGCGGCACGGCCCTGGCGTGGTTGTGCACCATGGCCCACCGCCGCGCGGTGGACCGGATCCGGCAGAACCAGCGGGACCGGGACCGGGACCAGCAGTACGAGCTCCGTCAGGTGGACACCCCGTCCGACTCCACCTGGAGCGAGGTGGAGCAGTCCCTGGACTCCGGGGAGGTGCGGGCGCAGCTCGGCGCGCTCAGCCCGCTCCAGCGGGAGGCCGTCTGCCTGGTGTACTACCAGGGGTACAGTCACCGCCAGGTCGCGGAGCACCTGGACGTCCCGCTGGGCACGGCGAAGGCCAGGATCCGCGACGGGCTCAAACATCTGAGATCGGCACTGGGGGTGCGGCTGTGAAGGACATCCAGGGGGACGACCGGACCGGGGACGTCCACGCCGACGCGGCGCTCTACGCCGTGGACGCGCTCGAGCCCGGCGAGCGGGCCGCGTTCGAGCTCCATCTGCGGGGCTGCGCGTCCTGCCGCGAGGAGGTGGCCGCCTTCGGCGAGGTCGGGGCGCACCTGGCCTCCGTCGTCGCCGCGCCACCGCCGGCGGCCCTGCGCGAGAACGTCCTCGCGGCCGTGCACGGGACGCGGCAGGAGCGGCGATCGGAGCGCCGGGCCGGGGACGCGTCCGGGGCCACGCCCGTGTCCCTGGCGCAGCGGCGCCGGCCCCGGCGCCGATGGCTGGCCGCCGCCGCGGCCGCCGTGCTCCTGCCCGGTGCGGCCCTGGGCGGCTGGGCCCTCGGCACGCAGACCGAGCAGCGGGAGCAGCGGCTCGTGGCCCAGGAGCAGGACCGGCAGACCCGGTTGCTGAGCGCCCCGGACGTCACCATCCGCCAGCTCGAGGTGGACGGCCGCCCGGCCACCCTGGTGGTCTCGGAGCAGGAGGACGCGGCGCTGTTCGTCGCCTCCGATCTCGCCGGACCGGGCGAGGACCGGGAGTACCAGTTGTGGCTCGTGCAGGGCGACACCCCGGTGCCGGACGTGCACTTCGGCGGTGGGCAGGTGCGGGTCTGGCTGGACGGCGACGTCGGTCGCGCCGGCGCGGTGGCCATGACCGTGGAGCCCGCCGGGGGTTCGGAGACACCCACCCCGCCAGTGCTGGCCACTGCGGAGATCTGAGCGACGCTCCTGCCAGAATGAGGCCATGACCGAGGCACATAATTCCGGCAACGGCAACGGCAACGGCAACGGCAACGGGGTGCGCGCGGGGGTGTGGGCCACGCTCGGCGACGTCCGGACCGCGCTCGCCCTCGAGCGCGCCGGCTTCGGCTGGATGGGCGTCGACGCCCAGCACGGCCACTTCGACGACGCCGCCGTCCGCGGGCTCTTCGCCCTGCGGCGCGATCCGTCCGTCCCGGTGCTGGTCCGGGTCGCCGCGAACGATCCCACGCTCATCGGCCGGGCGCTGGACGCCGGGGCCGACGGCGTCGTCGTTCCTCTCGTCCAGGACGCGGAGCAGGCCGAGGCCGCGGTCGCCGCGGCGCACTACCCGCCGCGGGGCGCCCGCAGCTGGGGGCCGCTCCCCGGTGCACGGGACGCCGCCGCCGGCGTGGCGGCCGCGCCCCGGCCGCTGTGCGCGGTGATGGTCGAGACCGCCCCGGCGGTCGCCGGGGTCCGGGCGATCGCGGCGGTCCCGGACCTGGACATGGTCTTCGTGGGGCCCTTCGACCTCGCGCTCGCCCTGGGCCGGGACGTCGACCAGCTGCTCGCGGACACCGCGGAGGACGCCCCCCTGCCCACGATCGTGCGCGCGTGCCGGGAGGCCGGCGTCCTGGCGGGCGCCTACGCCGGGTCGCCGCAGCGCGCCGCCGCGCTGCGGGCGCAGGGCTTCTCCTGGATCGCCGTCACGACCGACGCGGGCGTCCTCCAGCTCGGCAGCGACGCGGCCCTGGCGCGCCCGTCATGAGCACCCGGGCGGGCGGCCGGCAACCGCACCCCCTGCGGTGGGTGCTGTCCCGGGAGCTGGTCCGCGACTGGCTGCGCTCGTTCCGGACCAGCCGCAGCGCCCTGTACTTCCGGGTCCGGAACCGCTTCTCGGCCGCGCCCGTGCGGGGGGACGCGCCCGTGGTCGTGAGCCTCACCTCCTACGGGAACCGGATCCGGGCGGTCCACCTGGCCGTCGAGTCGATGGCGCACGGCACCGTTCGTCCGCGGCGGCTGATCCTGTGGCTCCGGGAGGCCGACGTCGTGGCCGACCCGCCCCCGCCGTTGGCCCGGCTGGTGCGCCGGGGCCTCGAGCTGCGGTGCACCGAGGACTGGGGGCCCCACCAGAAGTACTACCCCTACGTCCGGTCCCGGGCACGGCACGAACTGCCCCTGGTCATCGCGGACGACGACGTGCTCTACGGGGCGACGTGGCTCGAGGAGCTGCTGGCGGTCCACGCCCGGCACCCCCACGACGTGGTCGCCCACCGCACCCACCGGATCCGCCTGGGTGGAGGACGGATCCTGCCCTACGCCACGTGGAGCCCCGGTGCCCCGCCGGAGGCGTCCTTCTGCACGTTCGCCACGGGCACCTCCGGCGTGCTCTACCCGCCGCACCTGCTCGAGGCGCTGCGGGAGCTCGGCACCGCGTTCGCGGCCTGCGCGCCGATGGCCGACGACGTGTGGCTGCACGCCGTCGCCCTGCGTCACGGGACGAGGACCCGGCCCGTCGGCGACGGCCGCACCTTCTACCGGCCCATTCCCCGGCTGCTCTTCCGGGGTCTCAGCACCCGCAATGTGCTGGGCGGAGGCAACGACATGCAGATCGCAACCACGTATTCGGCCTCGGACGTGGAAGAGTTGGAACGTGCACGGGTGGCCGAGAGCCCCTGAGCACGTGTGGACGGGCAGTTCCCCCGCTTCCCGCCCACCGGCCGTCCCCCCACGGCCGCTGTCCGCGCTCCCATCCCCCCAGGAGTTCCCATGCCGAACGATCACCGCCGCCCGCGCCCTCCGTACCACGCCGCCACCGGCGCGCCGCCGCGAGCAGCAGGGCACTCGATCGTCTTCGACTCGCCGGCCGAGCTGGCCGCCTACACCCGCCACGACCGCCTGACGAGCGACGGTCCCCTCCTGCTCGCCCGCCGCGCCGGCTACCACCCGGACGGGTCGTGGCCCTGCTCCGCGCTCGAGTCCGCCCAGAACGTCCTCGCCACCCGGGCGCGCACGATGATCGAGATCGAGCTGCGCACCACGGTCGACGGCCGGTGCGTGGTCCTGCACGAGGCCGTCATGGGGCACGGGAGCACCGGCGCCGGCCCCGTGAGCGAGCAGTCCGCCGACTACGTGCTCAGCCAGCACCTGGTGGACAACTACGGCGAGGTCACCCGGTTCCCCGTCCGGGAGGCCGCGGAGTTCCTCACCTGGGCCGTGCTGGCCGGGGCGGTGCTGTGGCTCGACGTCAGGAACGTGTCCCCGGAGAGCGTCGTCGAACTCGTCCGCACGCACCGCGCCGAGAGCCAGGTGGTGGTCGGCGTGAACGGTCTGAGAGAGCTGGCCGTCTACCGCAGGATCGCCCCGGACCTCGTCTACTTCGTCCCGACCCACCAGGACGGCCTGCCCACGGTCGACGACGTCCGGCGGGAGGTGCCCGACATCCGGCGGGTGGTCGGGTTCGCCGGCCACTACATCCCCGACATGGAGGAGAGCCTGCGGATGCGGAGCTGGAACGTGCCCATGCGGCTCGAGCTGCACCGCTACGACGAGAACCTGCCCGCCGACGCCCTCGACGTGCACTACTACCGCCGCGCGGTCGAGGCCGGGTTCGGGATCCTCTCCACGAGCCACTACCGCGAGGTGGCCGACCTCCTCGGCCTGTCCGGGTGGGCGCCGAAGAACGCCTCCGCCAGGGACGGACGGGGAGTGTCCCGCCGCTGAGCCCGCGCCCGGGGACGCCCCGTCCAGGGGGCGCCCGGCATCCTCGGGCCGGGGCTCAGTCGTCGCCCGGCGCGTCCGCGGGGGCGTCCCCCTCGGCCTGGGAGGGCTTGTTGTCGTCCGGGTCGACGGCCGGCTGCACGCTCTGGTCCTCGGGGACGTCCCCCTCGGCCTGCGACGGCTTGTTCTCGGCCGGATCCGGGGTCATGTCGCTCATGCCGCTCCTCGTGTGCTCAGCAGGGTGCCGGTCCCGGCTCACGCTACGCCGGGCCGGTGGCCCCGACAAGGGATCCGGCCCCGCTACCCGGCGCGGCCGGCGCGGATCGCGGCGTAGAGCTGCGCGGGGATCAGCCCCGTCCGGTGGGCGCGCTCGACCGCGGCGAAACCCTCCTCGGTCTCCTCGTACGGGAAGTGGATGAGGTCCGCCGCGAGCTCCCAGTGGTCGATCATCCCGCCGGCCCAGAGCTGGCAGATCGCCCACGGGGTGTCCGCGGAGAAGGTGCGGACCTCGGGCAGGACGTACTCGCCGGCCGGCACGCGCCAGGCCTCGAGGCTGTCCAGGTCCGCAGCGAGGTCCTCGAGGGTGTCGTAGTGGCCCGCGCGGTCCGGGTCCACGGAGCCGTTCGCGTTGGCGAGCTCGACGTCGTACCCGCCCTCGGCCGCGGCGAACACGGTGGTGGGCCCGGGCTCCCCGCCGACGCCGGCGTCGAGGGGCAGCTGGGACGGCAGCCACTCCCACCCGTCGCCGAGCTGGTCCATCTCCAGGTCCCGGTAGGCCACCCAGCCGCGGGCGACGAGCAGCTCGTGGGCGTCGTCGTCCCACGTGCCCTGGGCGGCGCCCTCGATGTCGACGGTGCGGGCGCCGGCCGCGGCGTGGAACTCCCGCCGCTGCTGCTTCTTCTTGGCGGCGGCCTTCTTGCGGGGCTTGCTCTTGGGCACGGATCCTCCTGACGGGCGGGGACGGACGCGTGAGCGGTCCCTCGGACCTCCCATGATCGCGCATGCGGGAGGAATCCGGGACGCCGGGACGCAACGGTGGACCGCCGGCCCGCGCGGGGCGGGCCCCTTCACCGCGCGGCGTCCGGCGCTTGTCCCGTTTCCCGCCCCCGGGTAGTTTGCGGGCATGACCACCGTCGGCACGGACGTCGTCCGGCGGCTCTTCGCCGCCTACCTCGCGCAGGACGAGGCGGCGGCCCGCGAGCTCGTGGGCGACGACCTGCGGTTCACGTCCCCGCAGGACGACCACATCGACCGGTCCGCGTACTTCGAACGGTGCTTCCCCACGGCGGGACGGGTGGCCCGGCAGGACCTGCTCCAGGTGGTCGAGGCGGAGCCGGGCCTCGTGCTCGTCCGGTACGAGTACGAGCTCAGGACCGGCGGGGTCTTCCAGAACATGGAGGCGATCACCGTGCGCGACGGCCGGGTCGTGGAGGTCCAGGTCTATTTCGGCGGGCCGCCGCGACCGTAGACTCCGAGGACCACCCGACGCCCAGGAGGCTCGCCATGAAGCACTACCTGCTCAGCATCGAACAGCCCGACGGCGGGCCGGCGGCACCCGAGGTCCTGGAACCCGTGATGCGGGACGTCGCCGCCTTCAACGAGGAGCTCCGGGCGGCCGGGGCGTGGGTCTTCGCCGGGGGGCTGGACCGGGCGGAGGCCTCCGTCGTCGTGCGCTTCCACGGCGAGGACGTGGTGACCACGGACGGCCCGTACGAGCGCGAGGACGAGCACGCCGGGGGCATCTGCATCGTGGCCGCCCCGGACTACGACGCCGCCATCGAGTGGGGCCGGAAGCTGGCGCAGGCGACCACCCTCCCCGTGGAGGTGCGCGAGTTCCAGGGCGAGCCGGAGGAGCACCTGGCGTAGGGGCCGCGCCCGTTCGTTGCGGCACCGGTGTCCAGTGGCTCGACGGCGTGTCCTCCTTTGATGGGGTGGCCCGGCTCCGTGAAGCGCAGAAGCAGACGACCCGGCAGCTCCTCCTCGACAAGGGGCCGGAGCTGTTCGGGACGAAGGGCTACGCCGGGACGACCATCGACGACATCGCCGTGGCGGCCGGCACCACCCGGGCGACGTTCTGCCTGCACTTCCCCTGGAAGGCCGACCTCGTGCGCTCGCTGGTGGCCGACGACAACGCGCTGCTCACCGGCTCCGACGACCCGCCCCTGCCCTCGGTGATCCGGTCGGGGACCGCGAGCAGATCCGTGCCTGGCTGTGGCGGAAGCTCGGCCAGTGGGCCGCGATCCGCCCGTACGTCACGGTGGCCCACCAGGCCGCGGCCGCGGAGGCCGACATCCAGGCCACCGTGGACCAGTGGTCCGACACGACCGTCGCCGACATGCGGAAGGGCCTCGACGACGCCGGCCGTTTCGACCCCTCGTCCCGCCGCATCCGCTGCGCGCTCGCCTTCGGGGAGCTGGAGTTCTTCTCCCGGCGCCCGCGCGGGACGCGTTCGCGTCGCCCGTCGCGGCGCACGCGCAGACCCGGGCCCCTGCTCCGGACCACGGTTCCGAGCTCGCTGAAGAGGCACTCGAGGAAGAAGACGACCATGTCCGTGCAGACCCGGGGGAGGCTGATCCAGGCCGCGCCGCGGGGAGTTGCTCCGGATCGTCGGTTGGGCACGGGACCCCAGGTCCCGGCGGCTCAGCGGCCGATCTGCTCGGCCTGCGCCTCCCAGGCCGCGTGGGCGTCCCGCGGACGGGCCGGCCGGCGGGTCTCCCGCAGCGCCCGGAGCGCGGCGTTGCGCTCGCGCGCCAGGGAGTCCGCGGCCGCCCGGGCGGCGGCGTCCTCGCGGACCTGGGCGCGGACGGCGGTGATGGTGCCCATGATGGTCTCGACGGCCTGCGACCCGCCTGCCAGGTAGGCGGCCCGGACCTCGCGGTCCGGGTGGTAGAGGTAATGCTCGTCGGTCTGGCCGCGGTGGGTGTCGAATTCGTCGTCCGTGAGCTCCGAGATCATGGCGGCGACCCGGTCCAGGCGCGCCTCGACCTCCCCCTGCAGGGGCGTCCGGGCGGACGCGTCCCGGATGCACCACAGGGCCTGGCCGTGCCGCCGGAGCCGGGTCGCGTCCCAGTCGGCGTGCGGGACCTCGGCCAGCCGGGCGGCGATGAAGGACGCGTCCCCGCGCCGCTGCTGCGGCGGGAGGACGCCGAGCTGCCACCGGATCCAGGCCGTGCGCATGTCCTCCACGGCGCTCCGCCGGGCCTGCTCGGCGGTTCTCGCGATCGACTTCCCCGTGCTCTTCCGGGGGCTCTTCCCCGGGTTCCTCGCGGTGGCCCTGCAGGCCGTCCCCGCACCGGCCCTTGCGGGGCTCCGGTGCGCGCCGCGCAGCCACGCCCGCGCGCGCTCCGCCAGGGAGCGGGCGAGCGCCCGCAGGAGCACGCCGAGCAACCACAGGGCGGCCGCGGCCAGCAGGAGGAGAAGGATCGTGTCCAGGTTGACGAGGACGAACGAGACCACGGACAGGACGACCGCCCCGGCGACCAGGAGCGCGATCCCGGAGACGTCCTTGTTCTCTGTGTTCTGCATGGCGGATCCTCCCGAACCCTGACACCACTGGACATCCACTCTAGCCGCCGGGGCGGGATCTGTGACCTGTCCCACAGGAAACTCCCGGCGTCCCGGGGTGGCCGGGGAGGAGCCGGTGACAGGGGACGCCCCCGATATCCTGGCCCCATGAGATCCGCCGTGCTGTCCGTGTCCGTAGCCGTCCTGCTCCTCGTTCCCGGCTGCGCCGGCGGGAGCTCCGAGCAGGACGCCCTGCTGCGGGAGCACGGGCTCGAGGGCGCGAGCACGCAGGAGGTGGTCGAGCAGCTCGACCGCACGCACGAGGACCGTGACGCCGGGCTCGCCGGCTCCGTGACCTACGACGAGGTGGTGCTCAGCGATGGCGGCACCGAGACGGCCCTGCCCATGCCGGAGGACCGCTTCTACCTCGCGGTCGCCCCGTGGACCACCACCACGCACGAGTGCTTCTCCCACAGCCTCTCCGGGTGCCAGGGCGAGCTCGCGGGCGAGGACTTCGACGTGCGGATCACCGACGACTCCGGGGCCGTGCTCGTGGACGGGACCGTGACCAGCTACGAGAACGGGTTCGTGGGCTTCTGGCTGCCCAAGGACATCACCGGCACGCTCGAGATCGGCTCGGAGCGGGGCGCGGCCGTCGAGCAGTTCGCGACCTCCCCGGACAGTCCCACCTGCCTCACGACCGTGCGGCTGGCCTGAGCCCGCCCCGAAGGAATGGAGCCCGGATGAGCATCAGCATGGCCGTGACGTCCCACGCGGTCCGCCTGCGCGCGCGCCTGCAGCCGTGGACCCCGGTGGAGCAGCTGCACGGGCGCCGGTATCCGGAGCCGGCCAGGATCCCGGCCGACCTGCGGCGTTCGCACGCCGTGGAGCGCACCGAGGTGGCCGGCCGTCCGCTGCTGCGCCTGACGCCGCGCGCCGGGGCAGACGGGTCCCACCTGATCTACCTGCACGGCGGGGCGTTCGTGAACCCGCTGCTGCCGGCGCACTGGTGGATCGTCCGCGAGCTCGTGAAGGACACCGGGACCACGGTCACGGTCCCGCTGTACCGGCTGGCCCCCGAGGGCCACGTGGACGAGGGGTACGACTTCCTCGCCGCGGCCTGGGCCGACCTCGTGGCCCGGCCCGCCGCGGACCGGATCGTGGTCGCGGGGGACTCCGCCGGCGGGTGCCTGGCGATCGGGCTGGCCATGCGCCTGCGGGACGCCGGGCAGCGGCTGCCGGACCACGTGGTGGGCTTCTCCCCGGCGGTGGACGTCTCCGCCACCCACCCTGCGGTGCGGGAGATCGACCCGCACGACCCCATGCTGAGCACCGACCAGGTGGTGCCCATGGCCGCGGCCTGGGCGCGGGACCGCGAGCTCACGGACCCGCTGGTCAGCCCGCTCTACGGGGACGTGGCCGGGCTGCCGCCGGTGCACGTGGTCCAGGGCGGCAAGGACATCCTGGCCGCCGACGCCCTGGCCTTCGCCCGGGACCTGGCCCGGGCGGGCAACGCCGGGAAGCTGCTCTACGAGCCCGGCGCCTTCCACGTCTACGTGGGCGCCTGGTGGACGCCGGAGGCCCGGCGGGCGGTCCGGCACGTGCGCTCCCTGCTCCGGGCGCCCGCCCCGGCGGGGGGACAGTCCCCGGAATAGCCCGGTGCCACCGGCCGTTCTGCAATTGGTGATACATCAACCAAAGGGAGTGCGGGCATGAACGTCGTGGTCATCGGGGCGGGGCAGACCGGTCTGTCGGCCGCCCACCACCTGCAGCGCCGGGGCCTGGCCCCGGAGGAGGACTTCGTGGTCCTCGACGCCAACCCCGGTCCCGGGGGAGCATGGCGGCACCGCTGGCCCTCGCTCACCTTCGGCGGCGCGCACGGGATCCACGACCTGCCCGGACTGCCCCTCGGGGTGCCGGACCCGGCCGAGCCGGCCTCCGCCGTCGTCGCCCGCTACTACGGCGAGTACGAACGCCGCTTCGGACTGCCGGTCCACCGTCCCGTCGCGGTGCGCCGGGTCGAGGCCGAGTCCGGCGACGGGCCGCTCGACGTGGTCACGGACGCCGGCACCTGGCGGACGGCCCTGGTGATCAACGGCACCGGCACCTGGGACCGCCCGTACTGGCCGTACTACCCCGGGCGGGAGTCCTTCCGGGGGCAGCAGCTGCACACCCACGACTTCCGGTCCGCGGAAGTGTTCCGCGGCCGGCACGTGGTGGTCGTGGGCGGGGGCACCTCGGCGGTGCAGTTCCTGCTCCAGCTCGCCGAGGCGGGCGCCACCACCACGTGGGCCACCCGCCGGCCCCCGGGCTTCACGGACCGGGAGTTCGACCCGGACTGGGGGCGGGACGTCGAGCGCCGGGTCGACGAGCGGACCCGGGCGGGGCTGCCGCCGGCCAGCGTCGTCTCGGCCACCGGCCTGCCCCTGACCGAGCAGTACCGGGCCGGGATCGAGGCCGGGATCCTCGTCTCGGCGGGGCCGCTGCGGGCGGTGACGCCCGGGGGCGTGCGGCTCGCCGACGGCCGGGACGTCCGGGCGGACGTGATCCTGTGGGCCACGGGGTTCCGGCCCGCCCTGGACCACCTGGCCCCCCTGGGGCTGCGCGAGCCGGGTGGTGGCATCCGGATGGACGGGGTGCGGGTGCTCCGGGAGCCGCGGGTGCTGCTGGTCGGCTACGGCGCCTCGGCCTCGACCCTCGGCGCCACGCGCGCCGGGCGGGCGGCCGCCCGGGAGGCGGTGCGGCTGCTGTCCGCGGTCCCGGCCGGAGCCGTAGGCTGAGGGCACCAAGCCCCCGACGAAGGAGCACCCCGTGAGCGAGCAGCCGACTTCCAGCCCGGACCCCATCGAGGACGCGGCCTCCAACGACGACGCCGACATGACCACCGAGATGACCCCCGTCCCGCACGAGGACGGGGACGCCGAGAACGAGGAGTCCGAGCAGCAGGGCTGAGCGCTGTCCGGGCTCCGACCTGCCGGGGCTCCGACCTGCCGGGGCTCAGGCGGCCGTGCCGAAGAGCGAGGCGCGCAGAGCCGACAGGGGCGGCGCGTGCTCGGCCAGCTCCTCGAGGTAGCCCAGGTCGTCCAGGTCGCCCAGGGCGGCGGCGAGCTCCTCGCGGGTCAGCTGGGTGTTCTCGGCGACGGCCTCGAGAGCGGGGGGCTCCTCGGCCGTGACGTGCTCGGCCAGGGCGTCGAGGACGACCACGGCGTCGACGCTGACGTGCTCGTCGTGGATGGCTTCGGCGAGCAGCCGCTCGGCGGCGTAGAGCGGCGCGGCGAACATGTGGGGGATGGGGGTGTGCATCGTTGACATCACTGCCGGAACACTACTCCGGGTTCTCAAGAATTTCCTGGGACGGGTCGGCAGGCCGGGCCCAGGGCGTCACCGGGAGGCCGGCAGTTTCTCGTCGCGGCGGGTCCGGCACCGTCTGTGGAGGGTGCGGCCGAGCACCAGCAGGAGCACGACGACGACGATCGGCGCGACCACCCACGGCTGCTCCAACCAGGCCCAGACGACCGCCATGCCCACGGTGCCGTAGATGACGCCCCAGATGAGGGTGCCCACGAGCATCGCCGGGATCCAGCGGCGCAGGGGCATGCCCGTGACGGCGGTGGTGAGGATGACGGCGGTCTGCAGGCCCACGGTCAGGAAGCAGGCGGGGACGGCCAGGACGCCCCAGCGGTGCACCAGCCGCTGCGCCCGCCGGTAGACGGCGCTGTCCATGAGCCCGCGGACGCGGTCGGAGCGCCGGCTCCCGCCGGTGGCGGCGGCACGGCCCATGACGAAAATGGTGGTGGTCCGCACGATGGCCCCTGCCCAGAAGAACAGGATCGCGGCGCCGAGGGGGAGGGACTCCAGCCAGGCCTGCACCCGTCCAGTCTAGGGAGGGGTGCTGACAACCCCTGACGACAGGTTGTCACTGCGGGCGCGGTGCGCCCGTGCGGTGCGAGCCGCACGAGGCCTGCGGGAGGTCTCCTCCGGTCCGGCCGCGCTGCCCGGGGGTACTCTCTCCGTACGTCCGGCCCGTCCCCAAGGGCCGGAGCCCCGACCGAGGAGGACGCATGAGCGTGGAGATCGACGAGAGCGGGACCGTGATCGCCGACGGGCGCCCCGTGGACTACGCGACGGCCTACGCCTGGTGCGTCGACTCGCCCGAGACGATCACCGAGCTGGTCCAGGACACGAAGGCGTTCGCCACGGTGATCGCCGCCGCCGAGCACGCCGGCCCCGAGGAGCGGGCGGAGGCCGTCCGGCAGGCCTTCGTGGCCGGGGTGCCCCGGGAGCCCGGCGCCTCCTGGACCGATGCGGTGCGGCCCGAGCCGGTCACCGAGGAACCGGCCACCGGGGAGCCAGCCCCGGCGGACGGCGATCCTGTCCCGACGTCGTCCGGCCCGGAGTCCTCCTAGGTCCCGCCGGAACGGGATCAGGGCGGGGGCGGCGGCGGGTCGCGGCGGTGCGGTCAGCCCCGGATCAGGTTGACGGCCAGGGCGAGCATCACCATGCCGATCACCAGATCCACCACCCGCCAGGTGCGCGGGCTGCTGAGCACCCCGGAGAGTGCCCGGGCGCCGTAGCCCAGGGCGGAGAACCACACGACGCTGCCCACCACGGCCCCGGCCGCGAAGACCCATCGGGTGTCGGGGCCGTGCTGGTTGGCGAGGCTGCCCAGCAGCACCACGGTGTCGAGGTAGACGTGGGGGTTGAGGTAGGTCAGCGCCAGGGTGGTGGCGACCACCGATCCGCGGGACCGCGGGGCCTCGGCGGTCAGGGACGAGGGCTTCAGGGCGGAGGCGAAGGACCGCACGGCCCACCACGCCAGGTAGGCGGCGCCGCCCCACCGCAGCACGTCCAGGGCCTCGGGGAACCGGGACACCAGCGCCCCGATCCCGGCGGTGCCGCCGAGGATCAGCACCGCGTCGCTGACCGCGCACAGTGCCACCACCACGCCCACGTGCTCGCGGCGGATTCCCTGGCGCAGCACGAACGCGTTCTGCGCGCCGAGGGCGACGATCAGTGCCAGACCGCTCATCAGCCCGGTACCCCAGATGCTCCACATGACTTCGACGGTAGTCAGCGCTCCGAATGCAGACAAACGAAGGATTTGACGGCTTCGTTAGCTTTGCTTCATGAACTTCGAGCACCTGCGGGCCCTGACCGCGATCATCGACGAGGGCACCTTCGAGGCAGCGGCGGACGCCCTGGGGATCAGTCCCTCGGCGGTCAGTCAGCGGATCAAGGCCCTGGAGACCTCCGTGGGGCAGGTCGTGGTGCGCCGCGGCGTGCCCTGCGTCCCCACCGAGGCCGGGGCCGTGCTGCTGCGCACTGCCCGCCAGGTCCAGGTCCTCGAGGCGGAGGCCCTGCACTCCCTGGGTCACGGCGCCTCCTCCCGGACGGTGACCCCGGTGGCCGTCAACGCCGACTCCCTGGCCACCTGGTTCGTGCCCGTCCTGCACGAGGCCGCCGGCTGGTCCGACACCACCCTGGACCTGCACGTGGAGGACCAGGACCACAGCAGCCGGCTCCTGCGCCAGGGAGACGTCATCGGCGCCGTCACCTCCGATCCCGCACCCGTCAACGGGTGCCGGCTCGAGCGGCTGGGCTTCATGCGCTACGTCCCCGTGGCCGCCCCCGCACTGCGCCGGCGGTTCACCACCGGGACCGGCATCGACTGGGCGGCCATGCCCGTGTTCCGGTTCAACGCCAAGGACGACCTGCAGCAGCACGCCCTGCGCGCCCGCGGTGTCGACCGGTCCCCGCCCACCCACACCGTCCCGTCCGCCGAGGGATTCCTCGCCGCCGTGCGGGCGGGCCTGGGCTGGGGCATGCTGCCGGAGCTGCAGCTGGGCACGGACCTCGTCGACGGGTCCCTGGACCTGCTCGAGGACCACGCGCACCACGACGTCGCGCTCTACTGGCAGAGCTGGGCGCTGGACTCGGAGCGGCTGCACCGCATCAGCGAGTGCATCCACCGGGTCGGCCGGCAGCATCTGCGCAGCACGGCGCAGGGCGGGTGAGCGGACGCGCCGACACGGTCCTGACTCGCGCCGGCCGAACTGGACTCCACGGCCCTCGTCCGAGGCGATCCCGGGGATCACCGCCACCGTGCCGGCCGGACTGCCGGTGAGGAGGTCTCCGCGCCTCAGCGGCATGGTCAGCGGAACGATCGAGATCTGCGATCACCCAGCGGGCGAACCCCGGATGAGAGCCGCGGACGCAGGGCCGATCCGATGTCCGCGCGTCGTGCTGATCAGCGGTGGCGACTTCGACCGGATCGTCGTGTTCATGCCCTGGTCGAAGGCTTCTCGACGAGATCGACGTGTTCCGGATTGCGATAGAGGAACCAGGCTGCAGCCAGGACCCACACGCCTCCCATGTAGATCCCGGTCTGGAAGGACATCGACAGATCGGAGTATCCGGTTTGCGCCTGGACGACGCCGAAGGACAGTCCTCCGACGCAGGCGATGGCGCTGATCCATCCCATGACGCTCGACCACCGGCCACGGGCGGCGGATCCCGCGTTGACGAAGAAGGCGACCGCAAAAAGCCCGGCAACGATGCCGAACATCAGCCACTGGAGGCTGAAGAGGCCTCCTTCGATCTGACGAACGGCGAAGGCGGTCTCGTAGAGCACGTCCTGTTCTGCGGGGCCGGCGCCCGCCCAGCGGTCGACCATGATGCCCAGGGCCACGCCGTCGACGGCGACGAAAACCGCGTAGAGACTGGCGCACACCACCATGGCGGCCGCTCCCAGGGCCGCCCAGACGCCGGCGGCGCCTCGTCGCAGCCGCCAGGCCAAAGACAGTACCGCGGCGCCCATCAACAGGATCCCCAGAAGTTCTCCCACGTGGTAGAGCGCCCACAGGGGCTCGACCGCGTAGTCCGCGAAAGCGGCCTCCGTCTCGTGCGGAGGGGTCCACGGGTGCAGTCCGGCGGACACGGCATAGACGATGACGCCGGTGACGGCTGCGATGGCTCCGACCCGGGAAAAATGTCGTTCCGATGGCGCCATGATCGTCCTTGTGTCCGGTACGTCTGGTGAGCATCCCCCGAAGGCCGGCCCGGATGCCGCACGCGCCACCGACAGCACTTCTGACGCGTGGAGTGGTGAGGTGTTCGCTCGAAAGTACTGCGGCTGGCAGGCCGGGACAAGGAAAAAGGCGAAGCCGGTGCATCAACGCTGATATGACGAGGAGTCGCGCCCCGGCGGTCGGTCTCACCCAGAGGCCCCAGCGGTGGTGGCAGCAGGAACCCTCGAGGACGGCGGAGGTGACAGCGGTGGCGTGTGACGGCTCGCTGCTTGCCCTGTGCGAGATCAGGTCCTCGATCTCTGTGACACGTATCCGGCGCGAGCGCTCACGCACGGTCATCCCCGAGGCCCCGGTTACTGGCGGTGCACGCCACCGGGCGGAACTCATGGCTACCGGCGGGATCGTCTGGGACGATGAGCACGGGCGACGGAGGGGACGAGGGCATGGGAGACGCAGCCGACGCCTCACCACAGGCGGGAACGGGCCGGCTCCGGAAGCGGAGGAGAGGCGTCTTCATGGCACTGGCCGTCCTCGCCGCCCCGTTCGTCGTCATGCAGGCCTCGTTCCTCATCGACACGGCACCCATGGTGGCGGTGGCCGACAGATTGCGACCCGCTCTGGGCTGGCGCGAGGAAGCGCACAACGTGTCCGGCGGACTGTTCTGCCTCGGCCTCGGCGTGCCGTGCGACAGCATGTGGCGCGAGTACCGGACGGAACAGCCTGTCACCGTGGCCGATGTCCAGCGCATCAGTGACGAGGCGGGCCTGGGCGCGAGGGTCGAGGGGGACTGCGAGACCTCGCCGCTGCGCGCCGGTCGCACCGGGATGTACACGGCGTGCTCGGCCGAAGGAGTCGTCGACGGCTATGACGTACGGATCCGGGTGCTGAAGCTCGGGAAGGACGACGCCCGGCGGATCGTCCAGGTCGGGGTGAGCAGCATCGAGAATCGCTGACCCCTCGGAGTGCCATGAGCCCGACCAGGGGGAAGGCGAGGGCGTCGTCGACGGGGCCGAGGCGGTGTCGGAGGCCCGGGCGAGCCTGGCGGGCGGGGGCCGCGTCGTCGTCGCCAACAATCTGCTGGCGCCGGGCTACTTCCTGGGGTTCTCGCGGGCGGCCGGGGCGGATGTGGACACCGAGCCGCTGGCCGTGCCGGCGGGGGAGGCCCCGTCCGAGCTCGTGGACGTGGTCTCGCGCTACCACTCGGTGGCCTGAGGGCCTCCCGCTGCCTCTCCCCGCCGCTCCCTCTCTGTCTTTCTGCTTCTCTGCTCCGCCTCTCTATACCGATTCTCTGCGCCGAGTCCCCACGATCCACTCGTCCCCGGCGCCGAGCCCCCAGTCCTGTCGC
>NZ_JBISWK010000184.1:0-22412 GCF_044462205.1 Kocuria rhizosphaericola
CTGGGGGCTCGGCGGCAGCGCTGCCCGGGGCGTGGGGGCTCGGCGGGTGGAGGGTCGTGTGCGGTCAGTCGTGGGCGCGGGTGAGGTCGGCGTCCTCGTAGCGGACCATGCGGCTGCCCGTGAGGATCCGGTGTCCGGCCCACAGGGCCAGGAACATCGGCAGGCCGATGTAGGCGCTCAGCGCGGCGGTCAGGTCCAGGTCCCCGAGGAAGGCCTGGTAGTTCTGCCCGAGGATCACCACCGCGCACAGTCCCAGGGCGACCACCGGGCCCAGCGGGAAGAACCGGGCCCGGTAGGGCAGGTCGGCGAGGTCGTGGCCCTGGGTGGTGCAGGCCTCGCGGAAGCGGTAATGGCTCCAGGCGATGCCCATTGCGCTCAGTCGTTGATGTAGAGCAGGCGTTTGTTGACGAACTCGTCCATGCCCAGGGGTCCGAGCTCGCGGCCGTAGCCGGAGCGCTTGACTCCGCCGAAGGGCATTCCCGCGCCCTCGGCCTCGGCGGCGTTGACGGCGGCCATGCCCGCTTCCAGGTCCTCGGCGAGCTGCCGGGCCCTCTCCGGGTCGGTGCTGAACACGGCCCCGCCCAGTCCGTAGGGGGTGTCGTTGGCCACGGCCAGGGCTTCGGCGTCGTCGGCCACCCGGTAGATCACGGCCACGGGGCCGAAGAGCTCCTCGTGGTGGGCGGCCATGTCCGGGGTGATCCCGGTGAGCACGGCCGGCTCCAGGTAGGCGCCCGGGCCCTCGAGCAGCCGCCCGCCGGCGTGCAGGGTCGCCCCGGCCTCCACCGCGTCCTGGATCTGGGCGGCCAGTTCCTCGGCGGCGGCCCGGGAGGACAGCGGGGCGAAGGTCCCGTCAGTCTCTGCGGCCGGGTCGCCCGGGGTCAGGGCTTCGGCCTGGCGGGTGAGCTCGGCGACGAACTCGTCGTAGATGTCCGCGGAGACGATCATGCGCTTGTTGGAGTTGCAGGCCTGGCCGGTGTTGGCCATGCGGGTGGCGAAGGCCGCCCGGGCGGAGGCGGCGACGTCGTCGGTGTCGAGCACGACGTAGGGGTCGGAGCCGCCGAGCTCCAGCACGACCTTCTTCAGGTTGCGCCCGGCGATCTCGGCGACCTTCGCCCCGGCCCGCTCGGACCCGGTCAGGGACACCCCTTGGACCCGCGGGTCGGCGATGATGTCGGCGACCTGGGGATGGGAGGCGAAGAGGTTGGTGTAGGCCCCGGCCGGTGCCCCGGCCTCGGCCATGAGCTGCTCGAGGGCCAGGGCCGCCCGCGGGCAGGACTCGGCGTGCTTGAGCACGATCGTGTTGCCCAGCACCAGGTTGGGGGCCACGAAGCGGGCCACCTGGTAGTAGGGGAAGTTCCACGGCATGATCCCCAGCAGCACCCCGATCGGGCGCTTCTGGATCACCGCCCGGCCCCCGGCCGAGGCGGTGATCGGCTGGTCGGCGGCCAGTCCCGGGCCGTGGTCGGCGAAGTAGGCGAAGATCTCGGCGCAGAACTCGACCTCCTCCCGGGCCTCGGTCAGCGGCTTGCCCATCTCCTGGGTGATGATCGCGGCCAGGTCCGGGGCCCGTTCGGTGAACAGCGCCCCGACCCGGGCGGCCACGGCGGCCCGTTCCTGGATCGGCACCGCCCGCCAGGCCCGGAACGCGGTGTCGGCACCGGCCAGGGCCTCCTGGACCCCGGCCTCGGTGGCGGTGGGGTACTCCGCCAGGACCCGGCCCGTGGCCGGGTCGACGGACCGGTAGGCGGGACGGTCGATGACCGGTCGGGTGGGCAGGGAAGGCATAGTGGTCACGATGGTTCTCCTCTGTAGATGGGGCCGTGCTCCTGCGGGGAGCATTGGTGCTCATGAGCCGCCGCCGGCTGGTTCACGCAGGGCGAGTGCGAGCGCGGGGAGCCCCAGGGCACTGCCCCGATCGGGCTCGCCACGGCGCACCGGAAGCCCGAACTCTCGGAGGCGGGTTTCAGGCCACCGGGGAAAGCTCGGAATGAAGGGCTGCCAGGAATGCGTCGACGTCCTCCGCGGCCGTGTCAAAACTGCATACCCAGCGGACCTCACCCTTCGAGGCGTCCCAGTCGTAGAACCGGAACTTCTGACGAAGGCGGTCCGCGATGCCGTCGGGCAACGTGGCGAAGACGGCATTCACGTGGGTCTCCTGCGTGAAGGTGACGCCTCGCATCGAACCGTCGGCAATGCACGCTTCGATGCCGTCGCGAAGACGCCGGGCCATCGCATTCGCATGGCGCGCATTGCGCAGGTACAGGTCCCCGTCCAGGAGCGCCAGCAACTGGGCCGAGACGAACCGCATCTTCGACGCCAGCTGCATCTGGTTCTTCCGCAGGTAGACCAGGCCCTGGGACGCGCCCTCGTTCAGCACCACCAGGGCCTCGGCGCCCAGCGCCCCGTTCTTGGTGCCACCCAGGGCGAGCACGTCGACGCCGACGTCGGTGGTGAAGGCGCGCAGGGGCAGCCCCAGAGCGGCCGCCGCATTCGAGAGCCGGGCCCCGTCCAGGAAGACGAGCATGTTGTTCGCGTGGGCATGGTCCGTGATGGCGCGGATCTCATCCGGTGTGTACAGGGTGCCGAGCTCGGTGGACTGGGTGATGTAGACGACGAGCGGCTGGGCGCGGTGCTCATCTCCCCAGCCCCATGCTTCTGCCGCCATCAGTTCAGGCGTGAGCTTGCCGTCCTCCGTGGTGACGGGGAGGAGCTTGATGCCGGCGGACTTCTCGGGCGCGCCGCCCTCATCGACATGGATATGAGCCGTGTCCGCGCAGATCACTGCGCCCCAACGCGGGAGCATCGACTGCAGTCCGACGACGTTGGCACCCGTGCCATTGAACATCGGCCACACCGACGCGCCTTCGCCGAAGTGCTGCCCGATCACGTCCTGCAGCCGTGCCGTGTACTCGTCTCCCCCGTAAGCGGTCTGATGACCCCCATTCGCCTCGGCAAGCGCTTCCAGCACTTCCGGGTGGACTCCGGAGTAGTTGTCAGAGGCGAATCCTCGCAGCTCCGCGTTGTGGATCCTCTTCATTCGGTGCTTCACCCTTCCTGCTGGAGGTCGAAAATCGAGTCGTTCAGTTCCGAGGCCTCAGCACCCCACAACTCCGAGTAGGCAGCCGCGAGACGGTCTTCCAGGCCGGCCAGGGCCTTCACCCGGAAGATCACGGCGGCAGCGCGCAACGGTTCGCCGGCTTCACGGGCGGCCTTCGCATATCCCTGCGCCACCGCCCGGGTCCACGCCTCACTCGCGGCCTTGACGGCGGCATAGTTGGCGCCGCCCGCCAGCGGGCGGGCAACTGCGGTCGAGGACACGATCGCCAGCCGGCCCGCGGGGGAGGTCCGCAGGTCGTCGTCGAAGGCGCGGCTCAGATGGCGCAGCGCGGAGAAGGAGATCTCCAGCGCGCGGTAGTCGTCCTCCGTCTGCCCCGCGAGCCCACCGCCGCCGCGCCAGCCGCCGACGAGGTGAAGGAGACCGTCGATCGGCAGACCATCGCTGCGCAGCCTTCGGGAGAGTTCGACCACAGCGCTCTCGATGGAGAGGTCCAAGGTCTCCACGCGAGCCCCCAGCGCTGCGAGTGGAACGAGCTTCGCCGAGCTGCGACCCGTGGCGACGACGCGAGCCCCGGCCGAGGTCAGGGCGCGCGTCGCGGCCAGACCGGACGCGCTGGTGGCGCCCGCGATCAGGACGGTGCGACCGGTCAGATCGGTCATCGCTCAGCCGTCCGAGGCACGGATGCCGGTGGTCGATTCGATGACGCCCTTCAGCTTCTTGTCGAGCGCTTCGAAGAACATCGACAGCGGGAACTCGTCGTCCAGCACCAGGTCCGTGTACCCCTTCGGCGGCCCGGCCAGCACCTCACGGGGGAGCCCCTCCGCCCACACCGAGGCGGGATTCGGAGTGACGACGGACGCGACGAGCTCGTACGCCTTCAACCAGTGCACTGTCTTCGGCCGATCGATCGACTCCCAGTACAGCTGATCGATCGCCTCGCCGAGCTCGACCACCGCATCGGCGACCCTGTCCCAGTCGAAGCTGAGCTCGACATCGCGCCACTCCAGCACATGCTTCTGATGAAGCCACGCGAACAGCAGCTGCCCGCCCAGCCCGTCGTAGTTGCGGACCCGCGACCCGGTGATGGCGAAACGGAAGATCCGATCGAAGATCACCGCGTACTGCACCAGCTTCCCGTGCCGACGGGTCTGCTCCTCGGTCCCGGTGAGCTCCTCACCGGCCGCGCTGCGCGCCGTGAGCGCCCGCTCGATCGTGACCGACTCCCGGAACGCCGTCAGGTCGCAGCGCAGCTCCTCCAGGGAGTACAGGAAGAACGGCATCCGCTGCTTGATCATGAAGGGGTCGAACGGCAGGTCGCCTCGCATGTGCGTGCGGTCGTGGATGATGTCCCACATCACGAAGGTCTTCTCGGCGAGATCCTGGTCGGTGAGAAGCGCTGCGGCGTCATCGGGCAGGTCCAGCTTCGTGATGCCGGCGGCCGCCGTGACCACACGGCGGTAGCGTGCCGCCTCGCGGTCCTGGAAGATGGCGCCCCAGGTGAACCGGGGGATCTCCCGCACGGCGACCGTCTCGGGGAACAGGACTGCCGAGTTCGAGTCGTATCCCGGGGTGAAGTCGATCAGCCGCAGGGACACGAACAGTTTGTTGCCGTAGTTCCCGGCCTCGAGCTGGGCGATGAACTCGGGCCAGATCGTCTCGACGATCAAGGCCTCGACATGCCGGTTCGCCGAGCCGTTCTGGGTGCACATCGGGAACACGACGAGGTGCCGGATGCCGTCGATGCGGTGCCGTTGCGGGTGGAACTCGACGAGGGAGTCGAGGAAGTCCGGCTCCCCGAAGCCGCCGTCCGCCCAGCGCGCGAAGTCGCCGGGCAGCGCCGCCAGGTACGCCGCGTCGTGCGGGAACAGGGGGGCGAGCTCGGCGATCGACTCCACGATCACCTCGACATGCTCGCGCGCAGTCGGGTGATCAGCGGGCTCAGGGATCGAACCGTCCTTGACCTGCAGAGCCTGCAGGGCGGTGGCCGCCGACTTCAGCCGGAGCCAGGCAGCGCCCGACTCCACGGTGCGGGCATCCTCGACGACCTCAGGTTCGCCGATGATGGCCTGCACCGCCTGCAGAGACGTGGACATTGAAACCCTCCTGTCGTCAAGTCAACGGAAATTTTCCGGTGATACCGGTCACACACGGGAATATTCACATGAGCTCAGAGGGGTGTCAACACCCTCGGCGCGATCGGCTGATAGCGTTCGGCCCATGGACGACCCCATGGACGTGCGACTGGCCACCGAGGTGTCCCACGACCCGCGCGCCACCCTGGCCCAGCTGTCCGAACGCGTGGGCCTCTCGGTCTCGGCCGTGCAGGCGCGCCTGCGCAAGCTCGAGAGCAGCGGCGTGATCACCGGCTACCAGGCGATCCTCGACCCCGAGGCCATCGGCAAGCCGCTCTCGGCCTTCATCGAGATCACACCGCTCGATCCCCGCCAGCCCGACAACGCCCCCGAACTCCTGGAACCCCTCACGGAGATCGAGGCCTGCCACTCGGTGGCCGGGGACGCCGCCTACATGCTGTTCGTCAGGGTCGCCTCGCCCAAGGCGCTCGAGGCTCTCGTCAACAATGTTCGCCATACGGCCTCGGTCAACACCCGGACGACAGTGGTCCTGCAGACCTTCTACGAGCATCGGCCCATGCTTCCCGCTGCTGAGGCCTGAGGCACGGAACGGTCGCAACAACGGTGTCGGAGGCGATCCCGCGACCATCACCGGAGCCGGTCAACTCGCTGTCCACCGGCCCGGACGCTGACCGGATCCGGGCACCCCCCGAACCATCGAGCGCCCCGTCCCGGCCGAGCTGGTCGAGGGCGGCGTCGTGGAGCTGGGCCCGGACCCCGGCCTCCTGCCGGGGTCCGCAACCGGGACCAGCAGGTGATCCCGGAACCGGCGCCCAGCTCGGTGGGACGTTCATTCTTCGGCGTCGCCGGTGGTGGCCACGAACAGGATCCCCTGCGGAGCGGACCGGTCGACCCGTGATCGACCGGTCCGCCCGTTCTTCGCCGGCGGAGGTTCGGGGATCAACGGATCCAGCAACTCCCGCCACCGGTCGCTGATCAACCGCTGAGGCACCTACTGCCTCGTCAAGGCGGCCATGATCGTCACCGGCCCGCGGGCCCCGTTACCCCTGAACCCGAACTGTTGAAACCACCTCTAGCCGATCGGTGCAGGCGGTCGTTCCCCGCCGAGCACAGCGAGCGCGTTGTCGGCGGCAAGCATCGCCATCGCGGTGCGCGTCTCCACCGTGGCGGAGCCCAGATGCGGCACCAGCACCACGTTGTCGAGCTCCAGCAGCTCGGGGTGCACCCGGGGCTCGTGCTCATAGACGTCGAGCCCGGCACCCGCGATCCGGCCCTCGCGCAGTGCGGACGCGAGCGCCGCTTCGTCGACGATCGGTCCGCGCGCGGTGTTGACGAGGTACGCCGAGTCCTTCATCGCCGCCAGCTGCTCGGCGCCGATCAGGTGATGCGTGGCGGGCCCGTAGGGGCAGTGCAGCGACACGACATCGGAGACGGTCAGCAGCTCGTCGAGATCGACCCGCCGGGCACCCAGTTCGTCGGCGAGCCCGGGATCGATCTCACTGCGCGACTGGTAGACGATCTCCATGCCGAAGGCCTTGGCCCGGCGCGCGGTCGCCTGACCGATGCCGCCCATGCCGACGACGCCGAGAGTCTTGCCCTGCAGGCCGCTGCCGAGCAGGAAGAACATGCCCCACTTCCAGTCCTGGCCGGAGCGGATGAGCCGCTCCCCCTCGCCGAGCCGGCGGGTCGCCATGAGGATGAGGCCGAGCGCGATGTCGGCTGTGGCGTCCGTGAGCACGCCGGGTGTGTTGGTGGCCACGACGCCACGTTCGCTGCAGGCCGGCACGTCGATGTTGTCATAGCCGACGGCGACGTTCGCGACCACTTGGAGCTGCGGACCGGCGGCGTCGAGCAGCTCGGCGTCGATGCGTTCGGTGAGCAGGCTCACGACGGCATCGGCGCCGGCCACTCGGCGCAGGAGCTCCTCGCGGCCGATCGACTCCGGACCCGGCCAGGCATCGACCTCGTGCTGGGCGCGAAGCTTCTCGATCGCGGCGCTGGGCACACGTCCCGTGACGACGACCCGGCTCATGCCGACTCGATCCACTGGCACAGGCGGCCGAGACCGTCGCGGATGTCGGCGACGTCGATGCCCGAGTAGGCGAGCCGGATGTACTGCTGCTCCTCGCCCGGCAGGCGTCGGCCGAAGTGCTCCCGCGTGCAGAAGGAGACGCCGGTCTCGTGCAGTGCCGCCGTGGCGAAGTCGCCGACCGCCGTGTAACCCATGCGCTCCATGGCGGAGGTGACGTCCGGGAACAGGTAGAACGTCGACTGCGGTACGGCGACGTGCATGCCGGAGGTGGCGTTCACGATCTCACAGGCGGCGTCCCGGCGCTCGCGCAGGATGTCGAGCATCTGCTGCACGGGTTCCTGGGTGCCGCGGAGTGCTTCGATGCCGGCCCACTGCACGTAGTGCGTGGTGCACGACTCGTCGTTGGTGTTGAGGGTGCTGAGCACCTTGGCGATCTCGAGCGGTGCGACGGCGCAGCCGAGGCGTGAGCCGGTCATGGCGAACTTCTTGCTGAACGTGTAGAGGATGACGGTGCGCTCGACCATGCCGGGGAGCGACGCGATCGAGCTCGAGACCCCCTCGTAGCGCGTCTCGAAGTAGGCCTCGTCGGAGAGCACCCAGAGATCGTGCTCCTGGGCGAGCTGCGCGATGGCCTCGCGCTCGGCCGCCGTCGACTCGGCCGAGATGGGGTTCTGCAGGTCGTTGTAGATGATGGCGACCGTGTTCGGGGTGATCGAGGCGCGCACCTGGTCGAGGTCGATCGCGAAGCCCTCCGGCGTGGGGAGGTAGCGGTACGGCACGGCCGTGCCACCGAGGTACTCGATCTGCGACTCGTAGATCGGGAAGCCGGGGTTCGGGTAGAGCACCTCCTCGCCGGGATTCATGACCGCCTGCAGGAACTTCGTGATGACGGGCTTGCCGCCCGTCATCACGACGATGTTGTCGGGGGCGAGGCCGATGCCACGACGCGAGCCGAGGTCCTCGGCGAGGGCCTCCCGCAGCTGCGGGATGCCGGGGCCGGGGCAGTAGCCCGTGTAGCCGTCGGCGATGGCCCGGTCCATCGCCTCGATGATGTGTGGGGCCGTCGGGATGTTGATGTCGCCGAGGTGGAAGGGGTACACGCGGTTCCCCTTCGCCTTCCAGGCGGCTGCGGCCTGGGCGACGCTGAAGGCGGTTTCGGTGCCCAGCCGTTCGAGCCGGTGCGCGAGTTGCGGCATGCTGTTCCACTCCTCATCGAGTTGGCGATCGATCCTCCGGCGGAATCCGATCTAGTACACGACTAATATATCAGACGACAGGATTTTGTCTGCGGTTGGAGTCTCGCAGGGCACGGTGCCGCCAGAACGCGATCCCCGCGACGGAGCATGTGGAGGAGCGCAGGGGTGGGCTGAAGGGGTTTGAGACGGTGCGATGCATACCGAGAGCGCCGGGTGCCATCCGTGCGGCATGTCGACCCCGATGCAGATCTCATCGGGCTGCCTTCTGCGCCGAAGGACGTGCCGGGACCGAGGCCTTCGAAGCGACGACGTCGGAGGACGGGCTGCGGTCGACGATCCGCGGTTGGGACATGTCTGCCAACAGGGCTTTGAGCCAGATGGTGATGGCGCGCAGCGCGGCCCCGCCGCGGTAGGTCAGCGCGAGTTCGTCATACCGGGTGGCCGGCCCGCGGCACTGCTCGAAGAGGTTGGCGGAGGCGGTCAAGCCCGCGGGGGTGGTGTGACGCTCGGTGGCCGCGCCCTCGTCCGGAACGACGACCTCGGCCACCGAGCGTGACGCCGTCATCCGGGGTTCACCTTCAGAGGCTGTCCTCCCGCCGATGTCCCCGATGGCGTCCTGCGCCGTTGCGGAGGCGAGCCGTGTCATCGGCCGCCTCCACCGTGGTCATCGCCCGTGCTGGAGGGAAGTGGGCGAGGTGCCTGCCACCGCTGTCACCAGCGAGGGGTTCTCAGCTGGTACCCCGGGTCGATCCGCTGCATGTAGCCGGTGTCGTCGCGGCTCTGCAGGCCGCACTCGAGGTACTGGCGGTGGAGCTTCTCCAGCCCGTCGCGGTCCAGCTCGACCCCCAGCCCGGGAGTGGTCGGCACCTGCACCGACCCGCCGCCGAAGCGCAGGGCCCCGGGCTGCACGACGTCCTCGTCGACGTCCTTCCAGGGCCAGTGGGTGTCGCAGGCGTAGTCGAGGTTCGGGGTGGCGGCGGCGAGGTGGACCATGGCGGCCAAGCTGATCCCCAGGTGCGAGTTGGAGTGCATGGACAGCCCCAGGCCGAAGGTCTCGGTGATCCCGGCCAGGGCCTGGGAGCGGCGCAGTCCGCCCCAGAAGTGGTGATCGGAGAGGACGACGTCCACCGCTCCGGCGGCGACGGCCGGGGGGACGTCCTGGAAGCTCACCACGCACATGTTCGTGGCCAGGGGCATCGACACGCTGCGGCGCACCTGCGCCATGCCCTCGATCCCGGGGGTGGGGTCCTCGAGGTACTCCAGCACCCCGTCGAGCTCGCGGCCGACACGGATGGAGGTCTCCACGGACCAGGCGGCGTTCGGGTCGATCCGCAGCGGCAGGTCGGGGAACTCCTCGCGCAGCGACTGGATGGCGGCGATCTCCTGGTCGGGATCGAACACACCGGCCTTGAGCTTGAGTGCCGTGAACCCGTACTCGTCGACCATGCGCCGGGCCTGCCGGACCACGCCGGCGGGGTCCAGTGCGGCACCCCAGGAGTCCTCGTCGTGGCCGGGGTGGCCGGCCCACTTGTAGAAGAGGTAGCCGCTGAACGGGACAGCGTCGCGCACTGCGCCGCCGAGCAGGTCGCTGACCGGCCGGCCGAGCAGCTTGCCCTGGATGTCCAGGGCGGCGACGTCGAAGGGGGAGAGCACCCGGTCGGCGGTGCTGGAGCCGGTGACCATGCCGCTCATGCCGTGGCCACCCTGGGTGGTGTCCTGGGCCAGCGCGGCCACGACCCGTTGCCGGAGCAGGTTGATGTTGAAGACGTCCGCCCCGGTGACGGCCTCGGCCGCCACCTGAAGGCGCCGCACGTGGGCTGCGTCCCCGTAGGTCTCCCCGAGCCCGGTCGTCCCGGCGTCGGTGTGCACCTCCACGACGGCTCGCAGGGCGAAGGGCTCGTGGACTCCGACGGCGTTGAGCAGGGGCGGGTCCTTGAAGGCGACCGGGGTGATGGTGACCCCGGAGATCGAGACCTGGCCGAGGAGCCCTTCTGGGGCGATGTGCTGAGTCACGGGAGGTACTTCCTGGTCGGTGGGGGGCCGGCCGCGCGTCGCGCGGCGTGCTGGCTCATGTGGTGAGCGTAGACATCGGGCGTAATACAAGTACAAGGCCAAAAAAGCACTGAACGATACAAAAACGGTATTGCGGGGCAGATCAGGCCGCCATCAGCTGACCAACCCCCCCAGCCCTCGGACGATCTGGAGGGTGATGTCGGCGGTCGACCGCAGTGCCTCGATGATCTCCTTCTCGTGCTCGGGGGTCAGCCGCTCGATCGGCACCGAGCAGCTGAGCGCGTCCGTGACCCCGGAGCGAATGGGAAGGGCCACGCCGAAGCAGCGAAGGCCCGGGGTGTTCTCCTCGTCGTCGATCGAGTACCCCCGTTCCCGTGTGGCCGCCAGATCCTCCTTCAGCGCGGCCCGGGAGATGATCGTGTGCGGCGTCAGTGCGGTGAGCGAGGGGGGCAGGTGGGCCTCGAGCTCGGCGTCGTCGAAGTGGGCCAGCACGGCCTTCCCCAGGGAGGTGGAGTAGGCGGGCAGGCGCCGGCCGACGCGGTTGCGGGTGCGCTCGTAGGCGGTGGACTGATGGGTGGCGAGGTAGACCATGTCCGTGCGATCGAGGCGTCCGTAGTGCACGGTCTCCTCCAGGCGCTTGCTCACCTGCTCCACATGGGGGTGGACCACCTGCAGCAACGGGTCGGTGTCCAGATACGTGGTGCCGGCCAGCAGGGCGCGGATGCCGATGCTGTAGAGGGAGTGCGTGGAGTCGCTGCGCACCCAGCCCAGGTCGGTCAGCGTGCGCAACAGGGCGTACATGCTGCTGCGCGGGGCCCCCATCGCCTCGCACAGCTCCCGTACGGTGACGGGCTCGTTGCCCCGGGCGGCAAGCACCTCCAGCACCTCCACGGTGCGGGCGGCGGATTTGACCCCGCGCACCCCGTGGCCCGTCAGGACTCCCTCGGTGGTCTCTTGCTGCTCCATGCGGATCCCTCTCGCTCTGGACTCGACGCCCCTTGACAGTGATGAAGCTCATACACAACTATGAGTCCTATCACGAACTGTTGTCTACATATATGGACAACATTCACGAATGAGGTCAGGGTCGACGCAAGATTCGGACAGCTCTCATACGACGTGAAGAACCAGCGGTCCGCGGATCCACCCGACGTGGTGGCCTGCCCGGCCGGCCGCCTTCACCAGCCAACCCCATCCAGCAGAGGAAACCCCACGATGAACTCCAAGAAGCCTGCCGCCGCCGTCACAGGCCTCGGTCTCCTGTCCCTCGTCCTCACCGGCTGCGGGGGCGTGGAGACCGCCTCCGGCCAATCCGACTTCCCGACCAAGTCGGTCAACCTGGTGGCTCCGTCCAGCCCGGGCGGGAGCACCGACCTGATCTCCCGTGCCCTGGCCTCGTCCATGGAGGAGCCCCTCGGCCAGAGCGTCGTGGTCGAGAACAAGTCCGGGGCCAACACGGCCGTGGGCACCAAGGAGGTGCTCAACTCCACCGGTGACGGCTACAGCACCGTTCTGGCCGCCGAGTCCCTGTTCGCCATCACGCCCCTGTTCGTCGAGGACCCGGATGCGAAGACCATGGAGGACATGACCGTCGTGGCCCCCGTCTCCGTGGAGGAGTACATCCTGGTGGTCAACAAGGACTCCGGGATCACCACGCTGGACCAGCTCCTGGAGAAGGACAGCATCAAGTACGCGACCTCCGGAGCCGGCACCGGCGGCCAGTTCGGGCAGGCCGCGCTGTTCGCCCTGGCCGACAAGGAGGCCACCGACGTGCCGTTCGACGGCGGATCCGCCGCCGTGACGGCCGTGCTGGGCAACCACGCGGACGCCACCGCCACCCAGCTCGCCGAGGTGAGGGCGCAGATCGACGCCGGGGAGCTCGTCCCGCTGGCCGTCTTCTCCGCCGAGCGCAGCCAGTACTTCCCCGATGTGCCGACCGTCGAGGAGTCCGGCTACGACGTCGACGTCCAGCAGCGCCGCTGGATGGCCGTCCCGACGGACACTCCCGAGGAGGTCGTCTCCACGCTGCGGGAGTCGGTGGAGACCGCCAAGGACTCCCCGGAGTTCCAGGAGTTCCTCGAGACCAACCTCGTCGGTGAGTGGGAGGGGGAGCCCTCCGATGTGACCAGCACGGTGGAGGAGGACACCCAGACCTACGCCGAGCTGGCGGAGCAGTACGGCATCGGGGGCACCGAGTGAGTTCCTCCGCCATCACGCACGAGGACCCCGGCCAGGAATCCGACCTGGAGTTCGAGGAGGAGGCCGCGCGCGGCGGGGTCACCACCGCCCGTCTCGGCGCCCTCGTCCCGCTTGCGCTGGGGGTGTTCGGTGCCGTCGTGTCCTTCGGGCTCGGCATCGGCTCCCTCGGCGACCCGGGGGCGGGTCTGTGGCCCTTCGCCATCTCCCTGGCCATGATCGTGGCCTCGGTGACAGCCCTGCTCCGGGCGAGGCAGGACGAGGACGTCGAGGCGTTCGACCGCGGCATCGTGCCCGTGGCCCTCAGCGTCGCCAGCCTTCTCGTCTACGCGGCGCTGCTTCCGGTGATCGGGTTCGAGATCCCCACCGTCCTTCTCCTGGTCTTCTGGATCAAGATCCTGGGCAAGGAGGGCTGGCGGCCCGCCCTCACCGTGGCGGTCGTGGCGACCGTGGCGGTGTACGCGCTGTTCATCCTCCTGTTCGCCGTGCCCATCCCGCACCTCTTCTAGGAAGCGACATCCGGAATGGATATTTTCAACGACGCCATCAGTGGCTTCGACGTGGTGCTGCAACCGGCGAACCTGCTGTTCTGCCTGCTCGGTGTCACCCTGGGCATGCTCATCGGCGTGCTGCCGGGCCTGGGCCCGGCGGCGACGATCGCCATCCTGCTGCCCATCACGTACACGATGGAGCCCGCCAGCGCCATCATCCTGCTCGCCGGCATCTTCTACGGCGCCCAGTACGGCGGCACCATCACCTCGGTGCTGCTCCGGCTGCCCGGTGAGGCCTCGAGCGTGGTCACCGCCCTGGACGGTTACCAGATGGCACGGCAGGGCCGCGCCGGCGCCGCCCTGGGCATCGCCGCCGTCGGGTCGTTCATCGGCGGCACCATCGCCATCGTCGGACTGACCTTCCTGGCGCCGCTGGTGGCCTCCTTCGCCCTGGACTTCGGTCCCGCGGAATACACGCTGCTGGCCCTGCTCGGCATCCTGCTGGTCTCCTCGCTCGGCAACGGCTCGGCCCGCAAGGCCGCCATCGCCGCCACCGTGGGGCTGCTCCTGGCCACGGTCGGCCGGGACCCGGTCACCGGCGTCAGCCGGTTCACCTTCGGCTCCGACAACCTGGCCGACGGCATCGACTTCGTGATCATCGCCATGGGCCTGTTCGGGGTCGGGGAGATCCTCTACAACATCGCCACCCCGACCTCGGCCACCTCGGGCACTCCGCAGTTCAAGCGGGCACTGCCCACCGGCAAGGACCTGAAGGACTCCTCGGGGGCGATCGCGCGCGGTTCGGTCTCCGGATTCGCGCTGGGAGTGCTGCCCGGCGGCGGCGCCACGATCGCGTCCCTGGTGGCCTACGCGACGGAGAAGAAGTTCGCCAAGAATCCCGGGCGCTTCGGCCGCGGTGCCATCGAAGGCGTCGCCGGCCCGGAGACCGCGAACAACGCGGCCGCCACCAGCTCGTTCATCCCGCTGCTGACCCTCGGCATCCCGGCCAACGGGACGATGGCCATCATGTTCGGGGCCCTGCTGCTGCAGGGCATCACCCCGGGCCCCGGCTTGATCACCGACCACCCGGACGTCTTCTGGGGCGTGATCAACTCGATGTACATCGGCAACATCTTCCTGCTGCTGCTCTCGATCCCCCTGATCGGCATCTTCGTGCGGCTGCTGTCGGTCAAGGCCACGATCCTCAACCCGCTGACCGTGCTGATCACCATGATCGGCGTGTACACGGTGCGCAACAGCGTCTTCGACATGTTCCTGGTCATCGGCTTCGGCGTGGTCGGCTACCTCATGAAGAAGATGGGATTCCCGCCGGGGCCGCTCGTGCTCGCCTTCGTGCTCGGTGGACTGCTCGAGACCTCCTTCCGCCAGTCCGTCCGGCTCTCCGAGGGCGGCATGGCGATCTTCGTCGCCAGCCCCATTGCGATCACCCTGCTGGCCGCGATCGTGCTGGCGATCGCCGCCGCACCGGTCATGAGCTGGGTGCTCAAGCGCCAGCAGACGAAGGCCGACGCCACCTTGCACACCCACGCCCAGGCCTACCAGGACTGACCCCGGTTCCTGCCCCGAACAGCCGAACGGAAACAGCTGACATGAGCATCATCCTCGGATACGTCCCCAACGAACGCGGCGAAGCCGCCTACGCCAAGGCTCTGTCCCTGGCCGCTGAACTGGATCAGGAGCTGATCATCATGAACAGCAGCGGCCGCCACTCCCACATCGACCCCCACCTGGCCGCGGAGTCGGACCTCGAGGCCCTGGTCACCCGGGCCCGCGAGGCCGGGGTCAGCGCCCGGACCGCCCGCAGTGCCGGTGCGGACGGGCCTGACGCCCTCATCGAGGCCTCGCACACCGCCGACGCGGAGATGCTGGTCATCGGCATCCGCAAACGCTCCCAGGTGGGCAAGCTGCTGCTGGGAAGCGATGCCCAGCGCATCCTCCTCGACGCGAGCTGTCCCGTCCTGGCCGTGAAGGCCTAGCGAGTACGGGCAGGAGCCCCGGGCAGCGGTCACCGGAACGGGCGCGCGACGCCAAGACCCTGCCGGATCCGATGCTCGGATGAGCTGACCGTCGTTCCCACCACCTGGAGGACACCATGTTCACGCTGGATCAGGCCCGCAGCTTCATCGCCGTGGCCGAGGAGCTCCACTTCGGCCGCGCCGCCGAACGGCTCAACATGACTCAGCCGCCCCTGAGCCGCCAGATCCAGAAACTGGAGAAGGCCCTGGGCGTCGCACTGCTGGAGCGGGACAACCGCCGGGTGGTCCTGACCGCCGCCGGTGCGGCCTTCCTCGCCGAGGCGCGCCGGCTGGTGGTGGCCGCCGACCGGGCCCCTGTCACCGCCCAGCGCATAGCGGCCGGACGGTCCGGGGTGGTGCGGATCGGGTTCACCGCGGCGTCGGGCTTCAGCGTCCTCAGTCCTCTGCTCACCGAGATCGGGCAGGCCTTGCCGAACGTGGACGTGGACCTGCAGGAGATGGTGACCGACGAGCAGGTGCAGTCCCTGCTGGCCGGAGAGCTGGACCTGGGCCTGGCCCGCCCGCCCTTCGACCGCAATGTCTTCGAGTCCCGGCTGCTGCTCGCCGAGCCCCTCTGCCTGGCGGCCCCGGCGGACCACGGCTTGACCTCGCTGGGGCGGCCCGTCGCACCGGCCGACCTCAAGGACGTGCCGCTGATCATGCACTCCCCGACCACGGCCCGGTACTTCTACGACCTCGCCGTGCGCACCGTGGAGATCGACCACCGCAACGTGGTGCACACCGTGGGCCAGATCGTCACCATGGTGGCCCTGGTGGCCGCCGGCCGGGGCGTGGCCTTCGTCCCCGAGTCCGCCCGCCTGCTGGGCATCGACGGCATTACCTACCTGCCGCTGGAAGGCCACGCGCCCAACGCCGTCCAGCTGCACGCCATCTGGGTGCGCGGCGCGAGGAACCCTGCGCTGCGGCGCTTCCTGGAGGAGGTGCCGCTGCTGTCCGCCTCACCGGCGGGCGCCCAGAGCCCCGAACACGCAATACCCAATAAGCATCACTCCATCCATTAATGGGCTTGGACAGGCATCAAAACCCTTCCTAGGCTCGTTGATGAATCACCGCTTCTCCGCCGCGCAGCGGCCCCGAACAAAGGACGACCCCCGTGGCCAACCACACCCCTCAGGAACTGGCGGACAAGCTCAAGGACGGGCTGCTCTCCTTCCCCGTCACCGCCTTCGACTCCGATCTGCTCTTCGACGAGGCCGCCTACCGGGAGCACCTGGCGTGGCAGGCCAGCTACCCCGTGGCCGGGCTGTTCGCGGCCGGCGGCACCGGTGAGGGCTTCTCCCTGACGCCCGAGGAGATCGCCACGGTGGTGCGCGTCGCGGTGGAAGAGGTCGGTGACGACGTGCCGGTGCTCGCCCCGGCCACCGGGAACACGGCCCAGGCCGTGCGCAACGCCCACGACGCCCGGGCCGCCGGCGCCGAGGGCCTCCTGGTCCTGCCCCCGTACCTCACCGAGGCCGACCAATTGGGCCTGGAAGCCCATGTGAGCGCGGTCTGCTCCGCGACGGACCTCGGCGTGATCGTCTACAACCGGGCCAACGCGATCTACTCCGCCGAGACCGTGGCGCGGCTGGCCGAGAAGCACCCGAACTTCATCGGGTTCAAGGACGGGGTCGGGGACATCGAGCACCTCACCAAGGTCTATGCCCGCAACGGGGACCGGCTGTTCTACCTCGGCGGGCTGCCCACCGCGGAGACCTTCGCCCTGCCCCTGCTCCAGCTGGGCATGAGCACCTACTCCTCGGCCATGTACAACTTCGTCCCGGAGTTCGCCCTGGAGTTCTACCGCGACGTCCGCGCTCAGGACCGCGCGGCCGTCACGGACAAGCTCAACCGCTTCGTGCTTCCCTACATCGAGATCCGCGACCGGGTGAAGGGCTACGGGGTCTCCATCGTCAAGGGTGGTCTCAAGGCCGTGGGCCGCGACGCCGGGTCGGTGCGTGCGCCCCTGCAGGACCTCACCGAGGCCGACCTTGCCGACCTGACCGCCCTCATCCAGTCGGCCGTCCTGCAGAAGGCGTGAGGGCAGGCTCCGTCCCGCTCCGTCCGACGTATCCGATCCACCACGAGGAGTTCACCCCCATGAGTACCCAGACCATCACCCTGGCCGGCCACTCGATCATCGCCGGCCGCCAGACCCCCGGCGGCGCCGGCACCACCCACGGCATCGACCCGGCGACCAACGCCGAGCTCGAGCCGGCGTACACCCTGATCGACGAGGCCCAGCTCGCCGAGGCCACCGCGGCCGCCGAAGAGGCTTTCCCCTCCTTCAGCAGCCTCGACCCCGAGACCCACGCGGGCTTCCTCGAGCAGATCGCCGCGAACATCGAGGCCGTCGGTCCCGAGCTCGTCGACCGCGCCTCCACCGAGACCGGCCTGCCGAAGCCGCGTCTGCAGGGCGAGCTGGCCCGCACCACCGGTCAGCTGCGCCTGTTCGCCCGCGTCGTGCGGCAGGGGGACCACCGGGGGGTGCGCATCGAGCCGCCCCTGCCCGAGCGCACCCCGCTGCCCCGCCCCGACCTGCGTCAGCGCAAGGTCGCCCTGGGCCCGGTGGCCGTGTTCGGGGCCAGCAACTTCCCGTTCGCCTTCTCCACCGCGGGCGGGGACACCGCCTCGGCCCTGGCCGCGGGTTGCCCGGTGATCTTCAAGGCCCACAACGCCCACCCCGGCACCGGGGAGATCGTCGGCCGGGCCCTCACCGACGCCGTGGCCGAGTCCGGCCTGCACCCCGGGGTGTTCTCCCTGATCTACGGCCCCGGCGCGAGCATCGGCCAGGCCCTGGTCAAGGACCCGGCCATCAAAGCCGTGGGCTTCACCGGTTCCCGCGGTGCCGGCACCTCGCTCATGGCCACCGCCGCCGCCCGCCCCGAACCCATCCCGGTCTACGCCGAGATGAGTTCCATCAACCCGGTCTTCCTCTTCGCCGGCGCCCTGTCCGGGGACGCCGACGAGTTCGCCCGGGCCTACGTCACCTCCCTCACCGGCTCCTCCGGGCAGCTGTGCACCAACCCCGGCCTGATCTTCGTCCCCGCAGGAGAGGCCGGCGACGCGTTCCTCGACGCCGTCGGGCGCGCCATGGCCGATGCCGAGGGCGCGACCATGCTCACCCCGGGCATCGCGGCCTCCTGCCGCGCCGGCATCGACGCACTGGGCTCCCAGGAGGGGGTCGAGATCGTGGCTCGCGGCCAGGAGGGCTCCACGGAGAACGCCCCCGCCCCGGTGGTCTTCGGCACTCAGGTGCCGACGTTCCTCGTCAACCCGGTGCTCCAGGAGGAGATCTTCGGCGCCTCCTCCCTGGCGATCCGCTACGGCTCCGCCGCAGAGCTCGTCACCGCGGCCCGCCGCATGGAGGGTCAGCTGACCGCCGCCCTGTTCCTCACCGACGAGGACCACGCCACCGCGGCCCCGCTGCTGCCGGTGCTGGAGCGCAAGGTCGGGCGCATCCTGGCCAACGGGTGGCCCACCGGCGTGGACGTCGGCGAGGCCATGGTCCACGGGGGCCCGTTCCCCGCGACCTCCGACTCCCGCACCACGTCGGTGGGCACCCTGGCGATCGAGCGGTTCCTGCGCCCGGTGGCCTACCAGAACATCCCCGACGCCCTGCTGCCCGCCCCCGTGCAGGCCGCCAACCCCTGGCAGCTCAACCGCCGGGTCGACGGCCGCATCCAGCTCGCCGAGAACGCCGGAGGAGACCGCGCATGAGCACCCAGCCCACCATCGCCCGGGTCGAGGTCGTGCCCGTGGCCGGCCACGACTCCATGCTGCTCAACCTCTCCGGGGCCCACGGTCCCTACTTCACCCGCAACGTCGTGATCGTCACCGACTCCGACGGGCGCGCCGGGCTGGGCGAGGTACCGGGCGGGGAGCGGATCCGCGCCACGATCGAGGAGGCCGGGAGCCTGATCACCGGGCAGCCGGTGGCCCTGTTCCGCACGCTGCTGCGGCGGATCGCCACGGCCTTCGCGGACCGGGACGCCGGCGGGCGCGGACTGCAGACCTTCGACCTGCGCACCACCGTGCACGCGGTGACCGGACTGGAGTCCGCGCTGCTGGATCTGCACGGGCAGTTCCTGGGCGTGCCCGTGGCCGAGCTGCTCGGGGACGGGCAGCAGCGCGCGGCCGTGCCGATGCTCGGCTACCTGTTCTTCGTGGGCGACCCGGACAGCACCGATCTGCCCTACCTGCGCGAGTCCGCCGGCGTGGACGCCTGGGAGCGGGTGCGCCGGGAGGCGGCGATGACCCCCGAGGCCGTGGTCCGACTGGCCGAGGCCTCCCGGGAGCGGTACGGGTTCAAGGACTTCAAGCTCAAGGGCGGGGTGCAGGCCGGTGACGTCGAGGTCGACGCGGTCACGGCGATCAAGGAGCGCTTCCCCGAGGCCCGGGTGACCCTGGACCCCAACGGCGGCTGGCTGCTCGAGGAAGCGGTCCGGCTGGGCCGGCGGATGCAGGGCGTGGTCGCCTACGCCGAGGACCCGTGTGGCGCGGAGGGCAGGTTCTCCGGCCGCGAGGTGATGGCTGAGTTCCGGCGGGCCACCGGGCTCCCGACCGCGACGAACATGATCGCGACCGACTGGCGCGAGATGTCCCACGCGGTGCGCTCGAACGCGGTGGACATCCCCTTGGCCGATCCGCACTTCTGGACGATGGCCGGTTCCGTGCGGGTGGCCCAGCTGTGCCACGAGTTCGGGCTGACCTGGGGGTCCCACTCCAACAACCACTTCGACATCTCCCTGGCCATGTTCACCCACGTGGGCGCGGCGGCACCGGGCGAGATCACCGCGCTGGACACGCACTGGATCTGGCAGGACGGCCAGGGTCTCACCCGGGAGCCGCTGCGCATCCGCGACGGTGAGATCCGGGTGCCCGCCGCCCCGGGACTGGGTGTCGAGCTGGACCGCGACCGCCTGGCCGCCGCCCATGAGCTCTACCTCGAGCACGGTCTGGGGGCACGCGACGACGCCGCCGCGATGCAGTACCTGATCGAGGGCTGGAGCTTCGACCCCAAGCGCCCCTGCCTGGTGCGCTGACGGCGGGGAGAAGACCGGATGACGGGGGTCCTGCTGGGCTTCGGCGTGGTCGCCGTGCTCGCGGTCACAGGCTTCGCCACCGCCGCGCTGCTGCCCGGGCAGGCCCGCAGCATCCGCGCGGGCCTGACTCCCGTCATCTACTACATCACCAACCCGGCGTTGATGCTGGTGCTCGTCGCCGGCACCGACCTCGGCGCCGTGCTCGGGGTCTACACCCCGATCGCCCTGGCCACCGCCGCGGTGGCCGGGGCGCTCTACGTCCTGCTCAGCGGTCTGCTGCTGCGCCGCGGGGCCGCCCGCACCGCCGTGGGCGCCATGGCCTCCTCCTACGTCAATGCCGGCAACATCGGGCTGCCCATCGCCCTCTACGCGGTGGGCAGCGCCGCCCCCGTGGTCTCGGTGCTGCTGGCCCAGCTGCTGGTGGTGGCCCCGCTCTACCTGGTGGTGTTCTCCTCGGTCACCCGCCCCTCCCGCCGGTGCGGTCCCGGTGCGGCGACCTCGACCGGGACGGTGGCTCCGGACCGGGAGAGCGTCTCGACCGGGCGGACCATCATCCGGTCGGTGGCCAACCCGGTCACCATCGGCACCGCTCTGGGCGCGCTGCTCTCCGCGACCGGCCTGGAGCTGCCTGAGGTGGTCTGGATTCCCCTTGAGATGCTCGGCGAGTCCTCCATCCCGTTGCTCCTCCTGCTGTTCGGCATGAGCCTGCACGGGCAACGACCCTTCGAGCAACGGGCCCTGGTCCCGGACGTGCTCGGCGGGACGCTGATCAAGCTCACCGTGATGCCCGCCGCGGCCTGGGCGATCGGCTGGTTCGGCTTCGGGCTCACCGGCACGGAGCTGCTGGGCGTCGTCGTCATGGCCGCCCTGCCCACGGCCCAGAACGTCTTCCTGTTCTCCTCCCAGTTCCGCATGCCGGCCAACGCGGCCCGGGACATCATCTTCCTGAGTTCGATCCTGTCCTTCCCGGCCATTCTCCTCATCAGCCTGCTCCTGCAATAGGTGCCTGCCGATCGGCAGCGGCAGTGGGTTCACCGACAGCGACTTCGCGCCCTCGGTGCAGTAGCGATCACCCCTCGTCGGCAGGGGTGATCGAACTGCCAGACCCTGCGCTCCAACGGGATTCCACGCTGCCTGCGGGACGGGAGATCATGGGGCGGCTCAGGGATGTTCCTGTGCCGCCCGGGATCATTCGGTGGTCAGCCGATGGGGATGGCGTCGAAGTCCTCGCTGATGATCAGTTCGCCGGAGAAGTTCTCGCCGGCCTTCTCCCACTTCTCGACCGGCCAGTTGCCGGGCACGAGGTGATTGAGCACCAGGGTCTTCACCCCGGCGCGTTCGGCCACCCCTCCGACGTCCTCGATGGTGGTGTGCGCTCCGATCAGGTGCTGGTACTCGGCCTCGGAGTTCGCGTCGCGTGGGGCGGGGTGATGCTGGCCGACCCACTCCTCGGCGATCGCCTCGTGCACGAGGACGTCCGAGCCCCTCGCCAGCTCCACCAGGTTCTCACTCGGGCTGGTGTCCCCGGAGAAGGTCACGGAGCCGGTGTCGGTGTCGAAGCGGTAGGCGAAGGCCGGGAACACCGGGGCGTGCTGGACGAGGGTCGCGGTGACCTTGACCCGGTCGTCCTCGTAGACCTCGATCGGGCGCATCCGCGGGTGCGGATCCCCATTGGGGTCATCGGTCAGCTCGGTCGGCAGAGCGATGTCCCGGCCGACGAAGAACTCCCGGGGCGGGGGGTAGCCGGAGTCGATGATCCGGTCGTTGAAGTCCGTGGCGAAGGTCTTCATCATCGCCTCGATCGTCTCCCGGGTGCCCGGAGTCGGGTTGGCCGGATTGACCACCTGGTCTGCGGGGATCTGCTCGCCCTTGTAGTTGACCGGCAGGGCCCCGCGGTTGCCCGGGCCGAAGACCTGCAGCACCCGGTCGGGCACGGTCACGCCGTTCTGCAGGCCGGTGCCGAAGATGTTGTAGAGATCGGAGATGTGGTCCGAGTGCAGGTGGGTGAGGAACACGGCCTCGAGGGCGTCCAGGGGGCCGCGCATGTCCTTGTCCCAGGTGCCCAGCCTGGCTTTCTTGATCTGTTTGCCCACCCCGTCGCCGGCGTCGACGAGGTAGTACTTGTCCCCGGCCACGACCGCGGAGGCGACGCCTTCGCGGTGGGAGTCGTTCCACCAGGGCGGTCCGCCGCTGGTGCCCAGCAGCACGATCCGGTTCCGTGCGTCGGTGGTCAGCGGGTCCCGGCCCGCAGC